>DATABQ010000108.1:0-11049 GCA_036259495.1 Longimicrobiales bacterium
CCGGCGCGTTTGCGGATGAGGGAGAACACGCCGGCTGGCTCATCTTCCTGTTCCTCGGCGGGATGCTCACCGCCACCGCGCTCGGCCAGTTCCAGGACAGCATCGAGGCGCTCTCCTTCCTGACACTGTTTATCCCGCTCATCATCGCGAGCGGCGGTAACTCCGGATCGCAGGCTTCCACACTCGTCATTCGCGCGATGGCCATGGATGAGGTGCGGCTCCGTGACTGGTGGCGCGTCGCACGGCGCGAGATCGCTACCGGCCTCGCGCTCGGCGGTGTCCTCGGCGCCATCGGCTTCCTCCGGGTCGTCGTATTCCCGGGGGATGTCGCCAACCTCGGCAGCAACGCCGTCATGCTCATGGGCCTGACCATGACGCTCAGCCTCCTCGGCGTCGTCCTGTTCGGAACGCTCGTCGGATCCATGCTGCCGTTCCTCCTCCGCCGCGCGGGGCTCGACCCCGCCTCCGCATCCGCGCCGCTCGTCGCGACGCTCGTCGACGTCACCGGCCTCCTCATCTACTTCGCGGCGGCGTCGTACCTGCTCCGCGGGTTCTTCGGCCCCGGCCTGTAGCTGTAACTGGCGACGCGCCGGCCGGTGCCCAGCCGCTGGCCCGCACGCCCCCGGCGTCGCCAGGGGCACGAAACCCCTTGTGTCGCAATGCTCCTGAGCCGTCCCTCGGAGAGGCACGCGATCTGCACTAACTCCTTGGCAGAACACACTTTAGCGGGCAGGTACACACATGGCGTACCGTACCTGTCGGAAAGGAGCACGAGCTTATGTCCAGAAGAGTGCTCGTCGCTGATGACGAACCGCTGACCGCCGAGATGCTCGCTCTGATGCTGGCATTTCGGGGATTCGAAGTGAGCTGCGCGCATGATGGCGCGGACGCGCTTCGGCAGGCTCGTACCTGGAAGCCGGACGTCATTCTGCTGGATGTG
Source organism: Longimicrobiales bacterium (assembly GCA_036259495.1). Classification (GTDB taxonomy): domain Bacteria; phylum Gemmatimonadota; class Gemmatimonadetes; order Longimicrobiales; family RSA9; genus SH-MAG3. The sequence goes on from DATABQ010000108.1 coordinate 941, forward strand.
ATGATGCCGGAGCTGGAGGGCGTGGATGTGACGCGTGTGTTGCGGAGCGATGACGCGTTCCGCGACCGGCCGGTGATACTGATCAGCTCGTGCGACGAATGCGAAGTGGAGTGGCGGGAGGCAGGAGCGAACGTGTTTCTCCAGAAGCCGATCGACATTCTGGCGCTGCCGGACCTGGTCGAGCGGCTGCTGCCCGGCGACGAGCCGCCGCCGCAGCGTCGCAGCATTGCGGCGTAGCTGTACTTCTACGACGGCTGGAGGCGGGTTCCGCTCAGCTGCAGTACCCGCTTCAGCTGCTCCTCCGTAACGCGCTGCACTGCCACGCGCGGCATTCTGACAAATGACATTCCACTGAGAACATCATCGGCCTTGAGCTCTGCGAGCGGCAGAGTCCGGGCGAGCTTCTTCACCGGCTCCACGTCGACGACCACCCGATCCGCCGCGTTGGGGTCCGGCCTGTGTTCACCGCTCACGCGTGCGATGCCGATGATGGCCTTGTCCGGCGCTGTGTGGTAGATCAGCACCGTGTCGCCCTCTTCGCAAGCCTGCATGTGGCGCTGCGCCTGGGCATTCTTCACACCGTCCCACACGGCGCTGCCGGCCTTCTCGAGCTCGTCCCAGCCGTAATCCTTCGGATCCGCAAGAAACACCCACGCGTTCGCCATCATGCACTCGCCTTGTTATGTGTTTCCGCGTACTCCGCGCAGCAGGCGCGGATCTCATCCTCCCGGAGCACACGACTGGTGCGCTTCGCGAGACCGAACACATGCTGCGACAGCCCTTCGTCCGCCGCGTCGTAGCCATGTGCTGCCAGCCAGTGCTTCACGTTCGACATGCCGCTCACATGGCTGATCTCAATGCGCTGTGACAGCCCGAACGTGCCTGCGGGAACGCCGGAGTACACGCGATCCACGAGCCAGTCATCGCCCTTCGCCTGTGCCTTCACGATTGCCGCTGCATGTACACCCGTGCCGGTGCGGAACGCGTCTTCGCCGAACACAGGATAGCTCGGGGGTACCGGCACGCCGGTCGCGCGCGACACGGCCTGCACGTACTCCGGCAGCCGCGACAGATCGGACTTGTGCATGCCGAGAAGGTGCAGGTTGACGAGAAGCAGGTCCATCTCCGTGTTGCCGACGCGCTCGCCGATGCCGATGCCGGTGCCGTGCACGCGATCGACTCCCGCCTCGATGGCAGCGAGCGTGTTTGCGATCCCGAGACCGCGATCGCGGTGACCATGCCAGTCGAGCTTGACCTGCACACCAGCCGGCTCGATGACTTCCGTTCGGATGAAGCGCACGAGCTGCCGCACCCCGTGCGGCGTCGCATGACCGACCGTGTCGGCGAGGCAGATGCGGCGCGCGCCGCACTCGATCGCGAGCGTGTAGAGCGCCTTCAGCGTTTCCGGCCGCGCGCGTGTGGTATCCTCCGTGACGAACATCACGGACAGTCCTTCGGCGACCGCGAAGCGCACTGCGTCCTCCGTCGCCTTCTCCATTTTCTCGAGCGTCCAGTCCTCGGCGTACTGCCGGATCGGCGATGATCCGATGAACGTGCAGGCCTCGATCGGTACGCCCGTCTCCTGCACGATGCGCGCGATCGGCTCGATGTCGGCACGCACGGTGCGTGCGGCGCAGTTCGCAGCGATCGGCAGGCGAGAGGACGCGATCTCGCGCGCGAGCGCCCGCACGTCGCCCTCCGCCCGCGATCCTGCGCCGGGCAGCCCGATGTCGGCCGTGTGGATGCCGAGCTCGCACATCAGGTGCAGAATCTCGATCTTCTGTGCGATCGGCGGGTCGGTCACGGAGGGGCACTGCAGCCCATCGCGGAGCGTCTCATCATCCAGCTCCACGGGCGTGAGCCGCGAATAATCCACCGCGTCGCCGGCCGTATTCCAGTCGTGGATCAGGTCCTGCTGCTGCATGGGGCCTCGCCTGAATGGACGTGATATCGCAAAATGGCCGCCGTTCCGCGACCTTGTCAAACCAGAAGGCGATACTTCGATCCGGGGACGAATGACGGAATCCACTGTAGTGGCAGAATCCCGCGCCTGGCCGGCTGCGCGCGCGTGCATCCTCGATACGGATGAGCTGACGCTGCGCCACATGTGCGACGCAGCACGCATCCCTGCACCGAGCGGAAGCGAAGGCGAGCGCGGGCGGTGGTTCGCCGACAGGCTGCACGAGCTCGGGCTCGCGCCCGTGACCGACTCCGCAGGCAACGTTCATGCAGTCACGCCTGCCGCGGATACGCACGCGAAGCGGCTCGTCATCGCTGCGCACCTCGACACCGTCTTCGACGCGGGGACTCCGCTCGACGTGCGTCGTGACGGCGGCCGACTCACCGGCCCCGGCATTTCCGACAACGCGCGCGGACTGGCCGGGCTGCTGGCGCTCGCTCGCGGCCTCCACTCTGCCGGCTGGCCCACCGAACGGCCACTCGCGCTGGTGGCGACGGTCGGCGAGGAGGGCGCTGGCGACCTGCGCGGTGTGAAACACTACATCTCGCATCACGCGCGGAGTACCGCCGCGTTCATCGCTCTGGACGGCGCCGGTGCTGCCCGCATCATCACCGCCGGCGTCGGCTCACGCCGCCTCCGCGTCACCTTCCGCGGCCCGGGCGGCCATTCGTGGTCGGACTGGGGGGTTCCGAACGCCATTCATGCAGCCGGCCGCGCGATCGCCGCCCTCACATCGCTGCGCCTGCCTTCAGCGCCCCGCACGACACTGAGCGTCGGGCGCATCGGCGGCGGCACGAGCATCAATGCTGTTCCGGGCGAAGCCTGGTTCGAGGTGGACCTCCGCAGCGAGTCACTCGCACCACTCCAGGATCTCGAGGCCGAGGTCCGCGATCAGATCGAACGCACACGACGCGCGGAAGCGCGCACGCGTGAGATGCAGGTGGACGTGAGCGTGTTCGGTGATCGGCCGGCCGGCCGGACATCGGAGGCGGATCCGCTCGTGCAGGCGGCCGTCGCCGCCACGCGCGATATCAATCAGGTCCCGCAGCTCGCCAGCTCGAGCACGGACGCCAATGTGCCCATGGCGGAAGGAATCCCAGCCATCGCGATCGGCGCCGGCGGTGATGCCGGAGGCTCACACACGCTGCGCGAGTGGTACGACAACCGGGGCGGACCGGCCGGGCTCGAGCGGGCGCTCAGGATAATCCTGGAGACGGCGGGCCTGGTCGATTAGCCCCCGTCCACGTGTGAATCGCTGCCGATCGACAGCGCACCGCTCACACCACGCACGGTGGCATTATCACCGATCATGGAGTCATGCAGCTCGGCGTCCTCGATCGTCGTGGAGCGGCCGATAACGCTGTCGCGGATCTTCGCGTTCCGCAGGACACTCCCCGTTTCCACCGTAACGTTCGGACCCAGCTGACAGTTCTCCACCGTGACGCCCTCCTCGATCCGGACGGGCTCCGTGACCCGCACGTTGCGCGCGCCATCAGGCTTCCGGGAACGGCCGTTCTCCAGCAGGTAGCGGTTTGTATCGATGAGCGTCTCGAGCTGACCGCAGTCGTACCAGCCGCTCACTTCCTCGACGCGGATCTTTGCGCCGTGATCCACCATGTACTGGAACGCATCCGTCAGGTAGTACTCTCCCGATTTGCCCTTCGGCCCTTCCATCGTCGACTGGATCCCCTTGAACAGCAGCTTCCAGTCACGGATATAGTAGAGACCGATGTTCGCGAGCTTGGAGATCGGGTCCGTCGGCTTCTCGACGATGCGCTTCATGTTGCCGTCGCCATCCCAGACGATGACGCCGAACCGCTGATAGTCCTCCACCTCCTTGGCCCATATCACGCCGGCATATTCCTCCGGCAGCCGTTTCACGAGCGAGAGGTCGGCGTCGAACAGCGTGTCCACGAAGATGATCAGCACGTCCGAATCGACGTACTCCTCAGCGAGCTGCACGGCGCCGGCCGTTCCGTTCTGCACCGGCTGCTCCACGAAATGTGCCTTGAAGTCGCTGTACTCGCTGCCGATGTAGTCCTCGATCGTCTCCTTGAGGTAGCCGGTGATGAACACCGCTTCATCGACACCGAGCTCACGCAGGTCGTCGAGGATGTAGCTCATGACCGGCCGTCCGCCCACATGCAGCAGCGGCTTCGGTGTGGTGTATGTGTGCGGCCGGAGCCGGGTGCCTTTGCCTGCGAGTGGTATGATGACTTTCACGTTGCTGTCCTGGTGCTGTGAGGCGTACCTGGAACGCTGCAGACGGGGTAGCGCACGGCCGCCCCGCAGCGAACCCGATGGAACCGCAGCGAACCCGATGGAACCGCAGGGAACCCGATGGAACCCGGGATCACACGCGCCCCGGGGCGGTATATGGTCCGTCGCCGCCACCCCGGCAATGGCGCGGCGAAGATAGCAATTCCCGAGCCCCGGTCAAACACGGCGGGGGCCTCTCGCGGCCGCGCTGCCGCCCCGGGAGACGGGCCGCTGGAGCGGAACGGCGGCTCGGATCTCGCGGCACGCGGGACCGTGGAGTAGGTTGGCTGACATGAGGAGGCAACGATGAGACGAATGCTGCTGACTGCAGCGCTGGTGCTGCTGCTGCCCGGGATTGTCGCGGGTCAGGAGGCGAACGATCCGCGCACGATCACCGTGAGTGCCCAGGGCACCATCGAGCGCGAGCCCGAGGAGGGCGTGGTCACGCTTGCGGTCGAGAGCGAAGCGGAAGAGGCACAGGCGGCCGCGAACGCCAATGCGGAACGCATGACACAGCTCGTGGCGGCGCTGCGCCGCGCGGGTGTGCCGGAGCGCAATATCAGGACGATCTCCTACGAGCTGCGACCGGAGTACCGCCGCCAGGTGGGCGACGAACGCAACGAGCCGCCCGAGATCGCCGGCTACCGCGCGATAAACATGGTACAGGTGACCGTCGACACGGTATCGGACATGGGCCGCATCATAGACACGGCCATCGGCGCGGGTGCAAATCGCGTCACGAACATCAGCTTCCAGCTCCGCGATCCGCATTCCGCTCACATCGAAGCGGCCGCAGTCGCGATGCGTAATGCGCGTCGTGAAGCGGAGGCGATCGCGGAGGCGGCAGGTGAGCGGCTCGGCGCCGCGCTCAGCATCAACACAGGCGGCTACCATATGCCGCCGCCGCCGATGCCTATGTACGCGCGCGCGGAGATGATGGACATGGCAGCGGCGTCGACCCCCGTGCAGACGGGAACACTCACCGTTACGACTACGGTCACCGTGGTCTACCAGCTCGCCGGTCCGCGGTGAAACCGGAGCGACGTCGCGGGTACGTGGAGACGACGCCGAACGCGTCCGATCCACGCCTGCGGGGCCGCACCTATGCGGTGCCGTTCGAGGAAGTCTGGCAGGCTGCACTCGCGCTCACAGGCGGCGGCCTCTTTCGGTGGACCCGCCACGAGGCCGATGACACCGAGGGCGTGATCCTCGCTTCATCGAAATCCCTCGCGGGAGCGGTTCACGATGTCATGGTCCGTGTCACGCTCGACGAGGACGGACAGACGCGTGTCGATGCCTCTGCGCAGGCGCGCAGGCCGCTCAGCGACATGGGTCGCTCGCGCCGGCGCCTGCGCCGCTTCTTCCGCGCGCTGGACCGCACCATTGCGCGCGCTCGACGCGACGCCGCACGAAAGTCGCGCCCTGAGAGCGCGCGGACGTAGTGCTGTTCGCATCTCGCCGCGCGCGGAGCAGATTTTCTCGCCGTGCGCGGAGCAGATTTTGCCATGCCATCGCGGCCGCGGCCGCGCATCGCGGCATTACGCCGCGGGAACGATGATTCCGGAGTCATGAACGCAAGTCGAAAGACATCACAGGCCGAAACGCTGCCGATCGTACCGCTGCGCAGCACCACAGTCTATCCGCTCGGCGTCATTGGCGTTCAGATCGGCATCCCGACCACCCTCGAACTGCTCGCGCAACATCCCGAAGCCGGCCTCATCGTCGCCGTGTCCGTCGCTGACGGCGGACCGGACGAGCCAGTCGACCCAAAGAAGCTGGAGAAGATCGCCGTACGCGCGCGAGTCTCCGACCGCCTGAACATGCCGGGCGGCACGGTGCAGCTGACGCTGCAGGGCGTCGAGCGCGTCAAGGTCACGGACATACGCGAGCACGACGGCTACTACGTCGGCACTGTCACACCCGTCCAGGCCGCGCCCGTCGACGAACAGGCTGCGCAGGAGCTGATCGCACGGATCCTGAACGCGCTCGAGATCCTGTCATCCGAGGTCGAGCGCATACCGCGCGAAGTCCCGCGCATCCTGCGCATGAACCTGGCCGACCCGGGCCGCTTTACCGATCTCGTCGCAACGCTGTCGAACTTCAGCGTGCAGGACAAGGACGCGATCGTGCAGCGCGTGGACGTGCAGGAGCGCTTGTCGTACGCGCTGTGTCAGCTGGAGAACCAGCTCGGGCGCGTGCGCCAGATCGCGTCCGACGAGGAGCAGAGCCACACGATGGAATCTGCGGTCGAGCTACCGCCGCAGTCCCCTGCAGAACGCGCCGCGGAGCTCCGCCAGCGCATCAAGATGATGCAGTCACAGCTCGGCGATGTGGACCCGCTCGAGCGCGAGGTCATCGACTCCATGCGACGCATCGAGGTCGCTGACATGCCCGCACGCGCCGCCGCTGCAGCGCGCACGGAAGTCGAACGGCTGCGCAGCGTCGGCGGTGTCGGTCCGGAAGCGAGCGAGATCCGCAGCTATGTCGACTGGCTCATCCACCTCCCGTGGCGCAGCACGGCTACCGCCGGACCCACGGAGATCGATCTGAGCGCGGTCGAGGCGGCGATGAACGATGCGCTGCTCGGTCTGGATGAGCAGAAGGAGCGGCTGCTCGATCACCTCGCGGTCGCGAAGCTGCGCGGCGATTTCCGCGGCCCGATCCCCTGCATCGTGGGACCGCCCGACGTGGGCAAGTCATCGCTCGTGTCAGCACTCGCGCGCGGCCTCGGCCGTCCTCTCGCACGCATCGAGCTCGGCGGCCGTGGCGAAGCGCAGTTGATCGGGACACGCCGCACACGAGCGGGCGCGCAGCCCGGCAAGATCATTGGTTCGCTGCGCGACGTCGGGCACCGCGATCCGCTGATGGTCCTCCAGGAGATGGACGAGATCGGGCTCGGCAAGGTCGAGGGCGACCCGATCGAGGCAATGGAGGAAGTGCTCGACTGGGACAATCGCGTGGGGTTCATCGACCGCTACATCGACCTTCCCGTCGACATGTCCGATGTGCTCTTCATCGCCGTTGCGCAGGACTTCTATCGCGTGCCTCGCGATCTGCGCGAGCTGATGGTCGAGATCCGCATCGCCGGCTATACGCCCGAGGAGAAGGTCGAGATCGCGAGGCAGAAGCTGCTGCCGAAGCTCATTGCCGAGCACGGCCTCTCCGATGAGATCCAGTTCAACGATGAGGGCCTCTCCTTCCTCGCCTACGGTTACGCGCGCGATGCCGGCGTCGCCATGCTGCGCCGCTCGCTCGAGACTCTGCTCCGCACCCGCGCACGTGCCCGTACCTCCGGCGATGACTCACGCTGGATCATCGATCCCGAGCGCATCGAGGAGATCCTCGGGCTGCCCCGCTACACGCCGACACCGGCCGAGAGCTCGCCTGAAGTCGGCGTCGTCACCGGGCTGGCCTGGACCGCCGCCGGCGGCGAGCTGATGTTCATCGAAGCGCTGCGTATGCCCGGGTCCGGCCGCCTGATCATCACCGGCATGCTCGGCGAAGTGATGCGCGAGTCGGTCAACGCCGCGTACTCATACGTGCGCAGCCGCGGCGAAGAGCTGCGTATCTCGGAAGAGGATTTCCGCGAGAGCGACATCCACGTCCATTTCCCCGTCGGCGCCATTCCGAAGGATGGCCCGTCCGCCGGCATCGCCGTAACGCTCGCGATCGCATCCACACTCTCCAATCGTCCCGTCCGCCACGACATCGCCATGACGGGCGAGGTGACTTTGCGCGGCAAGGTGCTGGAGATCGGAGGCGTCAAGGAAAAGGTGCTCGCCGCTCACCGCGCCGGCATCCGCGACGTGATCCTCCCGAGCGGCAACGAGCGCGACCTCCGTGACGTGCCGACGGACGTGCGCGAAAGCATAGAGTTCCACTTCGTGGAGAGAATGGACGAAGTGATCCAGCTCGCCCTCTTCCAGGGCAAGGCCGGGGATCGGAGCACCGGAGCACGCGCGAGCCGGTCGAGGAGCGCACGAGCGGCGCGGGAAGGCTGACGGCTTTGCTCGCGCAGTGAGACATGTGAGCGCGCATCCAGGCAAACTGCATTTTCACCACAGAGCACACAGAGCACACAGAGGACGGATGCAGCACGGGACCGCATGGAGAGAATTCATGCGGTCCCGTTTTTCGCGGCAGTCTTCGCTGCGTAACATGACGGTCGTCGCTCAGCCGGCGACATGTTTTGTTGTTTACAACAGATCAGAACATGGCCCTGCCGCGAAGCATCGGCACATTACAGCACGAAGCTCACCCAGCAGAGGATGTCTCTGTGTGCTCTGTGTGCTCTGTGGTGAAAATGGAATCCCTGCCCCTCTCACCCACTCGAATGCTCCTCCGAAGCTCACGTCGCGATGGCGATCGGGTGGTCCACCGGCCGCGGCTCCAGAACCTCTCCTTCGGTGCGCGCTACTACAGCCGCCACGGTCAGGTCGCCTGTGACGTTCACGGCTGTGCGCAGCATGTCGAGGATCCGGTCCACGCCGAGGATGAGCGCGATACCGGCCTGCGTCTGCCCGCCGAGGCCGACGGACTGCAGGACCAGGATCAGCGTGATGATGCCGGCACTCGGCACACCCGCGGCGCCGATGCTGGCGAGAGTCGCGGTGAGTACGATCGTGAGCTGCTCGCCGACACCCATCGGGACGCCGTAGATCTGCGCGATGAACATGACGGCCACGGCCTGGTAAAGCGCGGTTCCGTCCATGTTGATCGTGGCGCCGAGCGGGAGCACGAAGCTGGATGTCTCACGCGATACGCCGAGCTTCTCCTGCGCGGTTTCCATGGTGACTGGCAGGGTGGCGCTCGAGCTGGACGTGGAGAAACCGACGAGCGGCACTTCCATGATCCGCTTCGCGAACGTGACCGGGCTCATACCTACGACGAACTTCACGAGGCTGCCATATGTGATCAGCACGTGGAGCAGCAGGCCGCCTGCGACGACGAGCGCGTAGATGAGAAGGGACTGGAGCAGGTCCAGGCCGAAGCGCGAGACCACGGACCCGACGAGTACGAATACGGCGTACGGCGCCAGCTTCATGATCCAGTCGATCATGACCATGACGGTGTCATTGACGCCGTTGAAGAACGTGAGCACCATGTCCCGGCGGTCACGCGCGATCAGGGTCAGTGCTGCGCCGAAGATGATGCTGAAGATGATGAGCGGGAGCAGGTCTCCGTTGGATGCCGACGCGAACGGATTGCTCGGGATCATGTTCACGAGCGTCTCCGTCACGCTCGGCTTCTCGGCGGCGAGGGTCATGCGCCCGGCCGCGTCATCTGCCCATGCTGCGGAAATGGTGTCGCGCGTGGTCGGGTCGATGCGTGCGCCCGGCCGGACGAGGTTGGAGAGGAGCAGTCCGATCGTCACCGCTACGGCCGTCGTGGCCAGGTAGATTACGACCGTCTTGCCACCGAGCCGCCCCAGTTTCCGCAGGTCGCCGACCGAAGCCGTGCCGAGGATGAGGCTTGCGACGACCAGCGGGATCACGATCATCATGATCAGCCGGATGAAGACGGTGCCGATGGGGGATATCAGCTGGAGCAGATCCTGCAACCAGATGATGCCGGCCCAGTTCGCGATGGCGCCGATGACGACACCGGCAATGAGACCGATCAGGATCTTCGTGTAGAGCTGCACTGCGGACCTCCTGCGCGTAGGGGGTGCGCAGGGCGCACCGGTTTCAGCAGCCGTCGCCTGGAGCCGGACGGCCGAAATTAGAGATATGGCCGGATCGACGCAACCGAGCAGGACAGGGAGGCGCGTGACTCAGCTGACCACGAGCAGTGCCGGCACACGGCCGCACATGACCTCGAAACCGGAAACCTGTGCGCATCGTCAGGTAGCGCTGTGAACGACGATGTCCTGAGGACTTTGCTGACCATT
>DATABQ010000109.1:0-1913 GCA_036259495.1 Longimicrobiales bacterium
GCATCGTGGTGCTGGCGGGTGCCGGATGCAGTACCGAGTCGGGCATTCCGGACTACCGTGGCACGGGCGCGCCGCGGCGGCGTGCGCCGGTGCAGTACCAGGAGTTCGTGCGCAGCGCATCGGCGCGTGCGCGATACTGGGCGCGGAGCAGCATCGGCTGGCCACGCATGCGCGCCGCGCAGCCGAACGCCGGGCATCGTGCGCTCGCGCGCATGGAGCAGTGCGGCCACATCGCTGGGCTCATCACGCAGAACGTCGATGGGCTGCATCACGCTGCGGGGAGTCGCCGGGTCGTGGAGCTGCACGGCTCGCTGGCGGCGGTGCGCTGCATCGAGTGCGGCGCCGCTGTCGATCGCGAGACGTTCCAGCAGGCGCTGCTGGCTCTGAACGCGGGGTGGCCGCCGCTCGTTCGTGCCGACGGCATCGCGTCCGCGCCTGACGGCGACGCCGAGATTCCCGATGCGATGCTCGAGAGCTTTCGTGTACCGGAGTGCGAAGCGTGCGCGGGCATCATGAAGCCGCACGTCGTGTTCTTCGGGGAGAACGTGCCGGCGAGCGTCGTGGGACAGGCGTGGAGCGTGTTCGAGGACGGCGATGTGCTGCTCGTGATCGGCTCGTCGCTCACGGTTTATTCGGGGCGCCGCTTCATTTATCGCGCATGTCGCGACGGTGTCCCGATCGCGATCATCAACCGCGGGCCGACACGCGCTGACGATGTCGCAGCCGCGAAGGTCGACAGCGCGCTCGGCGCGGTGCTGCCGGCGCTCGCAGACGCGCTCGGCTGAGCGGCAGCAGTTTGGCTACCCTCGAACAGAACGCAGACGCGCCGCGGCGCACTCACAGATCCCTGGTCCTGACTGCGCTGGTGGTCGCGATGTTCCTGGCGGCGATCGAGGGGACGATCGTCGCGACCGCGATGCCGAGCATCGCATCCCGACTCGGCGGATTCTCACTCTACAGCTGGGTGTTCTCGTCGTACCTGCTGATGCAGGCGGTGACGACGCCGATCTTCGGCAAGCTGGCCGACCTGTATGGCCGCAAGCCCATCTTCATCGCCGGCGTCACGATCTTCCTCACCGGATCACTACTGTGCGGCTTCGCGGAGTCGATGGGCATGCTCGTCCTGTTCCGTTTCGTGCAGGGGATCGGAGCGGGCGCCGTGCTGCCGATGGCCGCGACGCTCGCGGGTGACCTCTACTCGATTCAGGAGCGCGGCCGCATCCAGGGCTACCTCGCCAGCGTCTGGGGGATCTCGTCGATCGTCGGGCCGCTCGCGGGAGGCGTCATCGTCGAGAATGTCACCTGGCACTGGATCTTCTGGCTGAATATCCCCTTCGGCGTGATCTCGGTCGGTCTTATCTGGCTGTTCCTGCACGAGCAGGTGCAGCACCGTGAGCGTTCCGTCGATTACGCGGGGACGGTGCTCCTGCTGGTCGGCCTCTCGGCGCTGATGCTGGCGCTCACGCAGGCGGGCGAGTGGGGTGTGGAGCGCACGGCAGTGCTCGCGACGATCGCTGCTTTCGCACTGGTCGCGTTCTTCCGGCAGCAGCGCAGAGCGCCCGACCCGATCATGCACTTCGAGCTATGGTCGAACCCGATCATCCGCCGCGGCAATCTGGCGATCCTCTCCGCGGGCGTCGCGATGATCGGCCTCATCACATTCCTGCCCACATTCGTGCAGGGCGTGCTCGGCGGCAGCGCGCTCGTGGCAGGATTCACGCTCTCGGGCATGTCGCTCGGGTGGCCGATCGCATCGGTGATCGCAGGGCGCAACTTCATCCGATTCGGGGTCCGCAGGCTCGCGCGCGCTGGCGGTGTGTTCGTCACCATCGGCGGACTCCTCGTTGCCCTCCTCGCCAGTCACGGTGCATTACCTGCGGCGATCGGTGCGTTCGTGATGGGCATGGGACTCG
>DATABQ010000110.1:0-3220 GCA_036259495.1 Longimicrobiales bacterium
TGCGACCGGCCGCCTCGCATCTCTAGCTTGCGGCATGGCTGAAGCTGCTGTCGACGTTCCGCTGTTCCACCGTGCTCCCGTCCTGGCGGAGACGGTTCCGCACCTGCCGCTTGGCACCTACCCCAGTCCGGTCGAACGGACGCGGCTGGAGGATGCCGGCGGCAGCCTGGAGATCCTCGTGAAGCGCGACGACGTCGCGGCGGAGGGGTACGCCGGCAACAAGGTGCGGAAGCTGGAGTTCATTCTGGCGGACGCGCGGGCGCGTGGCGTGACGCGGCTGATCACGGCAGGTGCCACGGGGTCTCACCACGGGTTTGCGACGGCGTACCATGGCCGGCGCGCCGGGTTCGATGTGTCGCTGGTGCTCTTTCCGCAATCGCTGACGGACCACGTGCGCGAGATGCTGCTGCTGGATGCGGCCGTGGGCGCGGAGCTGCTGTGGGCGAGCCGGATCGAGACAGTCCCGTACGGGCTCTGGCGGGCGCGATTCGCGCACCGGCGGGAGGCGGTCTGCATGGTGCCGCCGGGCGGCTCGAGCGAGGTCGGCACGTTCGGCTACGTGAATGGTGCGCTCGAGCTGGCAGCGCAGATCGAGTCAGGCGCGGCGGAGCGTCCGTCGCTCATCCATGTGGCCGCGGGAACGCTCGGCACGGCAGTCGGAGTTGCGATCGGACTCGCCTGGGCAGGCCTCCAGATCCCAGTCGTGGCGACGAGGATCACTGCGCGCCTGCTCACGAACGAGAGAATGCTCGCGTCGCTAGTGCGCTCTACCTTGTCCCGGCTGGCAGCCGCGGGAGCGACGGGCCTGCCGGACGGGGCCGCCGTTCTGTCCGGAGTCACCCTGCGGCATGATCAGATCGGAGCCGGGTACGGCAAGGCGACCGAGGCCGGCGCCCACGCGTCCGCCGTGTTCGAAGCGGCGGGGCTGCGTCTCGACGCCACATATACGGCCAAGACCGCTGCGACCCTGCTGGCGGACGCCGCCGCGTCGGGCTCCGCCGGGGGCCTGCCTCTGTTCTGGCATACATTGAGCGCGGCCGAGCCGCGCGATCTCGGCGCCGTGTCGCCCTCCGATCTGCCGCTCCCCTTCGCACGCTACCTCGCCGGCACCTGAGAAGGCCGGCCGTACCGATGCTTCACCGCCGCAACATGGAGCCGGACCGAGTTGTGTGAACGGACTCCGGCGGCAACATTGTCGAACCCGCCCGCCCCATCCGGCAGCGGTCAATCGTCTACGGAGGTGGAATGCAGAAGAACGGCGCTGTCGCCACATACATCGATGACCATCGCGAACGATTCCTGGAGGAGCTGTTCGAGTTTCTGCGGATCCCGAGCGTGAGCGCCCGCAGCGAGCACGATGCTGACACGCGCAGGGCGGCCGAATGGCTGATGCAGAAGATGAAGGATGCGGGACTGGAGACATCCCTGCACGAAACGCCCGGGCATCCCATCCTGGTTGGGGAATGGCGCGGCGCGGGTGCGGATGCGCCGACCGTGCTCCTCTACGGCCATTACGATGTGCAGCCGCCGGAGCCGCTTGATCTCTGGACGAGCCCGCCATTCGAACCGGAAGTGCGTGACGGGCGCATCTACGCTCGCGGCTCCGTCGACGACAAGGGACAGCTCTACCTGCACGTGAAGGCCATCGAGGCACACCTGCAGGCAAACGGGCGACTGCCTGTGAACGTGATCGTGCTCGCGGAGGGTGAGGAAGAGGTGGGGAGCGGCAATCTGATGCCGTTCGTCGAGCAGCATACGGATCTGCTGAAGCCGGACGCGGTCGTGATCTCCGACAGCTCGATGTTCGCGCCCGGCATGCCCAGCATCGGTGCGTCACTGCGCGGGCTTGCCTACTTCGAGATCCGCGTTCGCGGAGCCAGGAGCGATCTGCACTCCGGCAGCTATGGCGGCGCGGTCGCGAACCCGGCTACAGCGCTCGCACGCATCATCGCTTCGTTTCACGATGACGACGGCCGCATTCTGATCGACGGCTTCTACGATGACGTCCGGGCCGCGCCCGAGTTCGTCGAGCAGATCCGCACACTGCCTTTCGACGAGAAGGAGTATCTCGCAGAGGTCGGTGTTCCGGAGCTGATGGGCGAAAAGGGATACACGACATATGAGCGGCTGTGGATCCGGCCGACATGCGAAGTGAACGGGCTGCTCTCCGGCTACACGGGCGAGGGGTCGAAGACCGTGCTGCCGAACTACGCGATGGCGAAGGTCAGCTGTCGCCTCGTGCCCGATCAGGATCCGAAGAAGGTGGAGACGCTGTTCAGGAAGCACGTCGCGAAGGTCGCGCCGAAGGGCGTAACTGTGGAAGTGCTCGTCCTGCATGGCGGCAGACCATGGCGCGCGAAGCTGGAGGGGCCGCTCTACGAGGCCGGTGCGCGCGCCCTGCGTGATGCGTTCGGCCGCGATGCCATCTACGCCGGCGAGGGTGGCTCCATCCCGATCGTGTCGGAGTTCGAGCGTGTCCTCGGCGCACCTGCACTGCTCATGGGGTTCGGCCTGCCGGGCGAGAATGCACACGCACCCGATGAATGGATGTCAGTCGAGAACTTCGAGAAGGGGGCACTCGCATCCGCACTACTCCTCCAGGAGCTCGCCTCATGAAGCATGCGATCAGGCATTCGCGCCCGGTCCTCATCGGCACGTGTGCGTTCATCATGCTCACGTCGGCTTCATGCGACAGCACGAACGACTCAGCCAGCCCCGGAGCCGCACCGCCTCCGGCGTCGCCAGCTGCGGAGCCGACGGCCGTCAGCTTCGATACGGTGAACATCACCTTCGTCACTTCGACCGACTCCGTGCAGATGCAGGCGGAACTCGCTGAGCGGCCGGACCAGCGCGCATTCGGCCTGATGGATCGCGACGCTCTCCCCGCGGAGGCCGGGATGGTATTCCTCTACGATGACATTCAGAGCGGCGATACCGGCTTCTGGATGTACCGCACCCGCATTCCGCTGGATATCGCGTACTTCGATGGAGCGGGTACCATCGTCGCCATCCAGCAGATGATGCCGTGCAGGAGTCTCGACCCCAACCAGTGCGGCGGCTACGCCGCGGGCGTGCCGTACTACGGGGCGGTCGAGGCGAATCGCGGCTACTTCGCGCGGAACGGAATCTCGAC
The DNA here is from genome assembly GCA_036259495.1 of Longimicrobiales bacterium. GTDB lineage: Bacteria > Gemmatimonadota > Gemmatimonadetes > Longimicrobiales > RSA9 > SH-MAG3. The sequence goes on from DATABQ010000110.1 coordinate 3,134, forward strand.
AGGCGACCGCGTCATCATCCCGGGGCGCATCGGCGGCTGACTGTCGTTCACAGGATGGGCTCCGGACCTGCTTTCATTTTAAGGTTG
>DATABQ010000111.1:0-8670 GCA_036259495.1 Longimicrobiales bacterium
AGAGTCCAGGCTCGCGAATCACGCTGCGGACGACGCTGAACTTCGAGGGGCTGACACAGCCGGATGGTGAGCTGACGACTGGCGGCTGGGGCGAGGGTTTTCTCGATCGGCGGCACCCGCACACGCTGGTTCACGAGCTCATGCTGAGCGCCAACCTCCATCGCGTAGCGGGCGGCGCACTGTCCGTGTCGGCGGGGAAGGGGTTCGCGCCGTACGGCACGGACGATCCCATGTCGCGTCCCGCGGTCAAATATCCGACGAACCATCATCTGTCGCAGATCCTCGAGCGCTGGACGGTGAACGGTGTGTACCTGCGCGACGGCTGGAGCGTGGAGGCGGGCCTGTTCGGCGGCGGCGAGCCCGACGGGCCATACGACTTCTCGAACATCGAGAGCTTCGGCGACTCGTGGTCGACGCGCGTCGCGAAGAGGTTCGGCGGCGGCATGGGGCCGATGGCCGCGTGGGAGGCGTCCGCATCGTTCGCTCGCGTTCGAGAAGTGCATCATGACGAGCCGGCGACCACGACGCTCTACAACGCCGCGCTGCGTCATGACGCGTCGTACTCGTTCGGCGCGCTGTACGGTCTCGTGGAGGGATCCGTGAGCCGCGTCGAGGAGGGTGACGGCTATTTCTCGGCGCTGGGTGAGGCACGTGTGGACGTGCGCGGGCATCAGCCGTATTACCGCGTCGAGTACGCGACACGTCCCGAGTACGCGCGTGAAGGTGCGCCGGGAACGGACGCGTTCTTCCGCTACGATCACGACTCGCATCCGATCGGATCGACGCGCTGGCTGATCAACACGGTCGGATACGGCTACGAGCTCACCGGCTATCCCGTGAGCGCGCGACCGTTCGTGGAGCTTCAGTACAGCCGTGTGTCGGAAGACGAAGGCGGCATCGATCCGCGGGCGTTGTTCGGCAGTCGCGACATCTGGGGAGTCTCGGCAGGATTCAGAGTGTTCCTCGGCGGCGATCCGATGCGCATGGGATCGTACGGCGTGCTCGACGCGATGACCGCGATGCATCAGCGGGCGCCGATCTCGCGTGCAACAGATCATGACATGCACTCCGGCGGGGGCTGATATGCACGATCACTCTCATCATCACCGTCATGAGCAGCCGGAGGAGCCCGGCTATCCGAAGCACCCGGAGCAGCATGGTGGGCATGCCGGGCACACGGATGACGCTGCGCACGGAGGGCACGCTGCGCACGGAGGGCACGCTGCGCACGAAGGGCACGGTGACCACGACAAGCATGCGGGTCACAGTGTCGACATGTTCCGCAGCAGGTTCTGGATCAGCCTGCTGCTGACGATCCCGACGCTCGTCTGGGGGCACATGCTGGCGGAGCTGACGGGTTATCAGCCGCCGCACTTCCCGGGCTCCGAATGGATCGCGCCGCTGTTCGGCACGATCGTGTTTCTGTACGGCGGGCGTGTGTTCATCGCCGGTGCGATTGGCGAGCTGAGGGACCGGCTGCCGGGCATGATGACGCTGATTTCGCTCGCAATCGTCGTCGCGTTCGTCTTCAGTGCCGCGGTGACGCTGGGCTTCGCGGGGATGCCGCTGTGGGAGGAGCTGGCGACGCTCGTCACGATCATGCTGCTCGGCCACTGGATGGAGATGCGGTCGATCCAGCAGGCGAGCGGCGCGCTGAATGAGCTCGCGAAGCTGCTGCCGGACACTGCCGCGCGCGTGGTCGACGGCGGAACGGAAGACGTGCCCGTGGATGCGCTCCGTCCGGATGATGTCGTGCTCGTTCGACCCGGGGCGCAGGTGCCGGCGGATGGTGTGGTGCTCGAGGGCAGGAGCTCGCTGAACGAGTCGATGCTGACGGGCGAGTCGCGGCTCATCGAGAAGACCGAAGGCGATGAAGTCATCGCCGGGACCGTGAACGGATCGGGCTCGCTCCGAGTGCGGATCACCGGGACCGGCGATACGACGAAGCTCGCGGGCATCATGCGACTCGTGTCGCAGGCGCAGACGTCGCGCAGCCGCGCACAGGCGCTCGCTGATCGTGCCGCGTTCTGGCTCACGATCGTCGCACTCGCATCGGGGGTGATCACGCTGGGAGCGTGGCTCGTTGCCGACGCCACGGCGGCATTCACGATCCAGCGGGTCGTCACGGTGCTGGTGATCGCATGCCCGCACGCGCTCGGCCTCGCGATTCCGCTCGTCATCGCGATCTCGACGACTGTCGGCGCGCGCAACGGACTGCTCGTTCGCGAGCGGCGCGGCCTCGAGGAAGCGCGCGGCCTCGATGCCGTGATCTTCGACAAGACGGGCACGCTCACACTGGGCGAGCATCGCGTGGTCGGGATCGCGACCGTTCAGGGTCTTCCGGAGGACGATGCACTGCGGCTCGCCGCGGCGGTCGAGCAGGACTCGGAGCATCCGATCGCGCATGCCATCGTCGCGACTGCGCGCGAGCGCGGGCTGCACGTTCCGCCGGCGAGCGGCTTCGAGTCGATCACCGGTCATGGTGTGCGCGCCGAGGTGGAAGGGCGCACGGTGAAGGCGGGCGGCCCGAACCTGCTCCGCAGCCTGGACATGGTCCCGCCTCCAGCCGTGATGCAATCTGCGGAGGACTTCGCGTCGCGCGGCCAGAGTGCGATCTACATGATCGACCGCGACAGCGTGGTCGCGGTCTTCGCGATCGCCGACCGCGTGAGGCCGGAGTCGGCGGAGGCCGTCCGCCGCCTGCACGACGCCGGCATCGAGGTCGTGATGCTCACGGGCGATTCTCGGGCAGTGGCGCAGGGCGTGGCTGCGGAGCTCGGCATCGACACCGTATTCGCGGAAGTCCTGCCGGGCGACAAGGCGGAGAAGGTGAAGGAGCTGCAGCGCTCCGGGAAGCGTGTCGCCATGGTCGGCGACGGCGTCAACGATGCACCCGCGCTCCTCACGGCCGACGTCGGCATCGCGATCGGCGCCGGAACCGACGTGGCGGTGGAAGCGGGCGATGTCGTGCTCGTGCGCAGCGACCCGCGCGACGTCGCGCGCATCGTCGAGCTGTCCAGGGCCACGTACCGGAAGATGATCCAGAACCTGTGGTGGGCGGCAGGCTACAACATCGTCGCGATCCCGCTCGCCGCCGGCGTGCTCGCGGGGCAGGGCATTCTGCTCAGCCCGGCTGTCGGTGCCGTGCTGATGTCACTCAGCACGATCATCGTCGCGCTCAACGCGCAGCTGCTGAGGCGTGTGTCGCTGTAGTGCTCACGAGAGGGCGTTGCGCGTGAGGTGCGGGTGAGCGGGTTGCGCGTGAGCGTGTTGGCGTGAGCGGGTGAGCGAGCTGGGGGGTTTGCGGTGCAACGAACCCGTGCGCTGAAAGGTGCATCGAGCCGAAATTCGTAGCGGTGCAAAGATCGGTCGAAAAAAGCGTTCTCGTGACTGGGGCCGTTTTGCCGCGCAACGATAATCCGGCTCGATGCATAATCGCGGCCGTGCGTTCTTTGCGCCGCAACGCCCCCACCACACGCGCCCTGAACGCCCGCGCCTACGCCACCATCGGGTCGAGTCTGCACTCACCGCGGCGACGACCATGCGAGCGCGTTCACTGGCCGATCAGCTGACCTCGCATCAGCACGAGCTCGTCGGCAGCTGCGAGCGCGAGACCGTCTGTTCCCCAGCGGATCACCCTGTGGATTCCGGTCCGACCGTGCGTGGCGGCCCCGATCAGCACGAGGGCTGCGGGATGGTACACGCTCACCTGGTCATCGTGTGCTACGAAGACACGGCCATTGCTCACCTCGGGCCAGATTGCGCCGGACTGCGGGATCATTCCGCGCTTCGACAGCGGGGCCGCGTCGATCACCGAGCCTGTGGTCGCGAACAGCAGTCCGCCGTCGAACTCGAGGTCCGCATAGAACGTCTCGACGAGGCCTCCTGCGACCTCGAGCTCGCGCAGCCCATCCGGAAAGATGCCGATGCGGCGAACGCCGTGTTCGGTGGTCTCGGTGTTGAACCCGTAGATCTCGGAGGGAGTGATGCCGCGGGTGATGCGGTTGGCTCCAGTGTGGCCATCGGTCCGGACGGGGCGGCGCGTGACATCGTCATAGATCACGACGCCCGCGTGGGAGGGGCTGGAGTTCGCCACACGCAGGGACGCTGCGAATGTCAGCGGGGCACCCGGGATGGCCACGATATCTTCCGCGTAGACGGTTCCGAGCTGCTGGTCGGCGGAAAAATCGATCTCGACATCGATGGCGAAAACGTCGAGGTCGATCCGGCTGACGCGTGGTGCTTCGTTGAGACCGACGTAGAGGAACTGTGCGTCGTCGGTGATGGCGAGCGGGCCGGGATCGGATCCGACGAGCACGGAGCCGGTGATCGTGCCGGAGGCCGCATCGATTGCAACGACGCGATTCGCATACGACGGGTCGTCGCTTGCGACCGACGCGTACACGAGCCCTCGGACATGATCGTGTGCGAGGTCGTGCGCCTGAAGCGGCAGCACGTGCGTGACGGCGGCAGTGGCCGCGGGCGCAAGCACCGGAAACGCGTGCGCGATGGAAGCCCGATCACCATCCTGCACGAAGAACTGGCGTGACCCGGGCGTTGCGATGTCGGCGGCAGCGACATCGATGCGCAGGCTGCTCTGCGTCAGCCACGTCGTCGGTCTCGCAACACCGTTCCAGTGCACGACGGACTGCGGACTGAAGTTGCGACCCGTGATCGTCAGCGTGAAATCCGCGCCGCCGGCCGTCGCGTGCGCCGGATCCGCGCCGGTGATGCGCGGCGGGGCCGGTCGGACGGTGAACGTCGCCGGCTGCGATGTCGCGCCGCCGGGCGCCGGATTCGTGATGGTGATCTCCGCAGGCAGCCCCGGTGCCAGATCGGACGCGCTGGCCTCGAACCACGCTGTCGAGTCCGACGTGATCGTTCCCTGTCGTACCGATCCGTTCCAGCGGATCTGCCCACCCGGCACGAACCTCCTGCCGTAGATCCAGATATGCCGATCCTCGGCGTCGGAGAGCAGCGAATCGGGGCTGAACCGTGTGATCTCGGCAACGGGATTCAGGATCGCCAGCTGTATCGGCGGAGTCGCCGAGCCGTCCGGGTTCGCCACAATGAGCGATGCGTTGCCGCCTGCCTCCCCATAGGACCGGATTCGTGCCTCGAGCTTGGCCGGGCTCACGAAAGTCGTGACGACCTGTACGTTGTGACTGATGAACACATAGGACGCCGGCGTGAAGCCACCGCCGGTGACGGTCAGCTCCGTCGTGGTATCGCCCCAGGCGATACTCGCCGGCAGCACACCCGTGAGACCTGCAACCGGATAGCGGACGTGCAGCACACGCGTGTTCGATCCGCCTGCAGGGTTCTCCACATTCATGTACAGCCGGGCAGGTCCGCCGGCGAAGAGCTCGGCCTGCGTCAGCGACAGCCGGAGCTCGGTGGGTCGCACGAACGTCGGCTGGTGGTTGCCGCCGCCGAGCTGGATGCGCGACTGGCGCGAGAAGCCTTCTCCCAGGATCCGGAGCGAGAACGTCGCGGCCGCTGCATCCACCGTATCCGGTTCAATGCTGTGCAGCACAGGGATCGCATTCTCGTCGATCGGTTCCGTGGACCCGTCGCCGCACGCCGCTGCGAACAGGACGCAGGCGCAGGCGATCAGCAGCCGTCGCGGCTGAGTTGCAATCATCGTCGTGAGCTTCAAGAGTCGGGTGGTGTCGGTCAGTCATGCCGACAGCATGAATGTACGCCAGTCTGCACGCGTTGCGACAGGTCGGCCGTGGCGCAGCGCCGCGCGCCGATCATTTCGCATCGCCGGGCGCCGATCAGTTCGCAGCGCCGGGCGCCGATCAGTTCGCATCGCCGCTCCGCTGCGTTGACGCAACACATTCGGTCGTGCTGCTCGATGGGGGTGTTACGAGAACGCTTCCCCGGCCGCACGGTATATTTCCTGCACCTGGAGGATATCCGTTTCCTCCGACATAGCAGTTGAGGCCGTAAGTGTTTGCAGCAGAGCGGTTCCTGCGACGTCTTGCATCAGGTACCTTCCGCCCGGCGTTCGGGCTTCTTCTCGTGGCATGTGCCGTGGCAGGGTGTGGAGACGGCGGGGGACCCGCTGATCCGCCTGCTCAACCGCCCGCAGTGGCGATCCACTCTCCGTCGTCGGGATCGAACTTCATCGCGTCCACGGCGGTCGTATTCGCGGGCTCGGCCGTCGATCCGTCGGGTGGCGAGCTGCCGGACAGGGCGCTTGCCTGGAGCAGCAGTGTAGACGGGCCGCTCGGCACGGGCGAGAGCTTCAGTCGCAGCGACCTCAGTCCGGGCACTCACACGGTCCGGCTGGTGGCGATGAACGCGCGCGGCCTCGCCGACACTGCAACCGTGACTGTGATCATTGCACCGAACCAGGCGCCGGCGGCGGTGATCACGTCGCCGGGGCCCGGCTCGAGCTTCAGCGAGTCGGCGGCCGTCACGTTCTCCGGCTCCGCTTCGGATGAGGAGGACGGTCCGCTGACCGGTGCCCTGCTCGAGTGGACGAGCAGTGTGGATGGCAGGATCGGTACAGGCGACAGCTTTACACGCGACGACCTGAGCGCGGGCCCGCATGTCATCCGAATGGTGGCTACGGACGGCCTCGGAGCGGTGGACACGGCGGCCGTCGACATCACGATCATGCCGAACCAGTTGCCGGCAGCGTCGATCGTATCGCCGTCGCCCGGATCGACGCATGCCGATGCTACGGCGGTCGCATTCGCCGGCACGGCAACAGACCCGGAAGACGGCGCGCTGACGGGTGGAGCGCTCGTGTGGATCAGCAGCCGCGACGGTCAGATCGGCACCGGAACGAGCTTCGAGCGCAGCGATCTGAGCACGGGCACGCATGCGATACATCTCGTGGCGACGGATGCCACGGGTGCGGTCGACACCGCTTCGGTAAGCATAGCGGTTGCGGCGAACCAGGCGCCGGCTGTCGCGATCACGGCGCCATCGCCGGGTGCGACGTTCACTGAGGGAGCGGCGATAGCGTTCTCCGGATCGGCATCGGATCCGGAGGATGGCGCGCTGACGGTTGCAGCACTGGTATGGACCAGCGGCAGGGACGGCCCACTCGGGAGTGGCCCGAGCTTGAGCCGATCCGACCTGAGCACGGGCACGCACGCCATCCGACTCGTGGCCGTCGACTCGCGCGGCGCGGCGGACACCGCCGTGGTGAGCATCACGGTTGAGCCGCCCGCAGAGCCGCCCGCGCCGCCGCCGAATCAGCCTCCGGCCGTGGCGATCACTTCGCCGACCGCGGGCTCCAGCCACAGCCACGGCGCCGAGGTCGCGTTCTCCGGCTCCGCATCCGATCCCGAAGATGGCGCGCTCGCGGGTGCAGCCCTCGTCTGGACGAGCAGCCTGGACGGCCAGCTCGGCACGGGCGGCAGCCTCAGTCGCGATGATCTCAGCACCGGGACACACACCATCCGTCTGGCCGCGACGGACTCCCATGGCGACTCGGCCGCAGCCACCATCAGCATCACCGTCCAGCCGCCCCCAGACACGACGCCGCCCGAGCTGCTGGGGTTCTCGTTCTCCCCGGACTCCCTCGATGTGACGGACAACAGCGGTACGATCCTTTTTTCGGTCGACGCGCAGGATACCGGTTCGAAGGTCGCACGCATTCAGTTGCGCCTGGTCAGTCCGAGTGGGGATCAGAGAGTGGTGGGGGGCCGGCGAGCGGCTTCGGCCTGTGGGTGCGGGTGCGGCACGACAACGGGCTGATCACCGTCTACGGCCACATCAACGAGTCGCTGGTGGGCGTCGGGCAGCGGGTCGCCGCGGGCGAGCAGATCGCGACGATGGGCAACCGGGGCCAGTCCACCGGCCCGCACCTGCACTTCGAGGTGCACCAGGGCGGCAGCAAGATCGACCCGCTGCCGTGGCTGCGCGGCCACGGCGTCGGCATCTGAGGCTCGCCTAGCCCACATCTGCTGGGCCAGTGCGGTGACCACCTCGGCAGCGGAGGGCCGCCCGGTTGGGAGTCAGGCCGGCGCCGAGCCGGTGTGCGCGCGGAACGCGAGGTACAGGTCGTACCGGGCCGACGGGCCGACCAGCAGCGCGCGGCCGAGGAGTTCCTCGGCCCGGGCGAGGCGTTTGCGCAGGCCGTGCGTGGAGATCCCCAGCGCGGTGGCGACCGGGGCCGTCCGCAGGTCGTGCTGGAACCAGGTCCGCACGGTCGTCAGCAGCGTCCGTCGGTTGGCGGGCAGCAGCGGGGACAACTGGATCTCGGCCCAACGCCGGACCTCCGGGCGGTCGAGCAGGGTGGTGAGTTCGACCACCTCGGCCGCCGGGTCGGGGTGCGGCCGCTCGTCGATCAGTTGCAGGGCCAGGTAGAGCTCGGACTGGATCGCGAACCGGCTGAGGTCGAGGTGCAGTTCGGCGCCGATGCGTCGCAGGCGTGAGGACAGCGTGTTGCGGTGGATCTTCAGCTGCGAGGCCGCCTGGGCACCGAAGTCGAGCCACGACAGCAGCGTCGCCAGCAGCTCGAAGGCGTCGGGGTCCTGGGGACGAGCGGGCCGGTAGGTCAGCAGCGGTGCGAGCGTGCTCGCGGCCCAGGCCCGTCCGGCCTGGCCCAGCAGCTCAGCCAGCTCACCTCGGGGCGAGAACCCGGCGTACCGCTCGGGCCGGTGGCGGGCCACGGACAGCGCGTGGAACGCCTGCTTGTACCCGACC
>DATABQ010000112.1:0-4852 GCA_036259495.1 Longimicrobiales bacterium
CGGCGGCGCTGCCGCCATCTCGCGCTGCGACGTCACGAGCAGGGGACTCCACGCCAGCAGGGCCATTGCCGCCGCAACGGCCAGTGCCGCCGCGGCTCCTGCGGCGCGCGGCTGAAGTGCACGCGCGTCCTCCATGTGGAAGATGCGATGCTGCAGCCGCATCTCGAAATCGTCGGACGGCTGCGCATCCGGGAGGTCGCGAACGAGATCAATGCCCTTCCGCACGATGCGGTCGTACCGCGCGCATGAAGCGCACACGGACGAGTGCGCACTCAGTCGCGCTGCCGCGACCGGCGTCAGAAGTCCATCCAGATACTCGCTGTGGCGCGCCAGAAATTCCGCGCATTCCACTTCGCGCGATCGGCCGGCTTTGCCAGGATTCACGTTTTACCCCCAGTGCTGCGCCCTGCTTCGGCGTGGCCGCCTTCCCCGGCGACCCGCAGGTACTACTGCCCTGCCCGGACCGTTGTTCCGCCCCCGTCGCCGCCCCACATTCCGCCGATGCAGCAAGCCCGTGTCATTGTGGACTTCCCGGGTCGCGACCGCAACCTGGAACGTTACGCGTTCGACCCGCCCACGTCCATCCTGGCCGCGCACCGGCTCGACGACGTGCGGGCGGCGCTCCGCGAGGCGGAACTCGCCGCGGCAGCCGGCCACTGGGTCGCGGGCTTCATCGCGTACGAAGCTGCACCGGCGTTCGATGCCGCGCTGGTCACGCGTCCGCACGAGGGACCGGCACCGCTCGCATGGTTCGGCGTATTCGACGCGCCCGCGGCCGTGCGTCCACCCGCGCGTGCAAGCGGTCAGACGACGGCACTCGCCTGGATACCCGGGCCGCTCGCCTGGATACCCAACGTCACGCGCGCGGAGTACGACGCCGCCATTGCGCACATTCGCGACCGGATCGCCGCGGGCGATGTCTACCAGGTCAATCACACACTCCGGTTCATCGCCCGTTTCGGCATCGAACCGAGCGATCTGTACGATGCGCTCGTTGCAGCGCGCCACGGCCGTTATCACGCGCTGATCGAGACGCCGGAGTGGGCGATCGTCTCGGCGTCACCCGAATTGTTCATCGACGTGCGTGACCGCGTGATCACGACGCGACCAATGAAGGGCACCGCACGCCGCGGACGCTGGTCCGAAGAGGACGACCTCGCTGCGCAGCGCCTCGCCCGCTCTGCCAAGGACCGCGCGGAGAACCTCATGATCGTCGATCTGCTTCGCAACGACATCGGCCGCATCGCGCAGTTCGGGTCCGTCCAGGTGCACGGAATGCATGCGATCGAGACGTACCCCACCGTGCATCAGATGACGTCGACGATTACCGCGCACCTGCGCGATGGCGTGACGATCGACGACATATTCGCCGCGATGTTTCCGTGCGGCTCCGTCACCGGTGCGCCGAAGGTGGCCGCGATGCAACACATCGCTGCGCTCGAGTCAGCGCCGCGCGGACCGTACTGCGGCGCGGTCGGCGTGCTGCGCCCGGACGGTACGGCGACGTTCAACGTGGGCATTCGCACCGTGCTGGTCGATCGAGCGAAGAGCGCCGCCGTCTACGGCGCAGGAGGCGGCATCACCTGGGATTCGACTTCTGACGCCGAGTACGACGAGGCCGTCGCGAAGGCCGCACTGCTGTCGCAGCCGGAACTACCCTCGTTCGACCTGCTCGAGACCATGCGACTCGAGAATGGCGAGGTCCGCCGGCTCGAGCTGCACCTCGAACGGCTCACCGCCTCCGCGCGTTACTGGGGCTTCGATGAGGATGCTCCGCGCAGGGCCGCAGCCGCGCTCCAGAAACTCGCCTCCGAGTCACCCACGGGTCTCTGGCGAGTGCGCATGACCGTCTCGCACGATGCGCACGTGAGCATCGGACGTGTCCCGCTCGAAGCTGCTGAACTGTCAGGCGCCGGGACTGCCAGAGACCCGCGACACGGTGCGGTCGGCAGCGACCCGCGACACGGTGCGGTCGGCAGAGACGCGCGACACGGTGCGGTCGGCAGAGACGCGCACGACGGGGCGGTCGGCAGCGACGCGCGAGACGGTGCGGTCGGCAGAGACGCCCTGCACCACGTGGCGGGCAGCGCCGACGGCGCCGATTCCCGGCGCCCTGTGATACTCGCAAATGAACCGGTCGACAGCCGTGACCCGCTGCTCTACCACAAGACAACCGCACGCACCATCTACGAAGCGCGCAAGGCAGCGCATCCGAACGCCTTCGATGTCCTGCTCCACAACGAACGCGGCTGCATCACCGAGTTCACAATCGGCAACGTCATCTGCGAGATCGATGGCGAGCTCGTCACGCCGCCGCGCGACGCCGGCCTGCTCGCCGGTACGTTCCGTCAGCAGCTGCTGGAGGCAGGTCTGGTGCGGGAGTCCGACATCGCAGTTGCCGACCTGCCGTGTGTGACACGCATGTGGCTCGTGAACACTGTGCGGGAATGGGTGCCCGTCAGGTTCACCGCTCCGGGCGATCGGTGATTTGCCGCAGGGATGCGGGGCGCCCGGGTGACGTGCGGCGCCCGGGTGACGTGCGGCGCCGGGTGAGTTGCGGCGCCGGGTGAGTTGCGGCGCCGGGTGACGTGCGGCGGGTGAGGTGCGGCGCCTGCAAAGGTGCCTGGCGGACACACGCGCGTCTCGGTGCGTTTCCGCGGGAACGTGTTCGTCCCGCTCGCACATGGTCATGTCGCGAAATGGGGGCTTGACAGGTTTTCGGCCGACTGTTTTCACCGGCTCTCGGACGGAGTGCCGACGTCCCGCTCGAGGCATGCACCGTAGCGCACGATGCGTCCGCGACCTCACCTCCACCCGCAACCTCATCCGAACGACGCCGCGCATCTCCTGACGCCGCACAGAGCGTCGGGAAACCCCGGTTATATTTCGTGAACAGAACTGTGAACGAGGGGCGGGGACAACATGGTACACTTCGCATCAACAACACCATGCACTGCAGTCGCAGAAGCAGCGCAGGCGGCGACGGCGCGAGACGCGGGTATCGCGGAACTGGAGCGGCTGGGCGAAGAGATCGCGACGCTTGCAGCGCACGTGCACGCCGCGACCTATCAGCTGCTCGAACTGCTCGCGGAGTTCGACGCACGTGTTGGCTGGAGCGGCAGCGGATTCCGGAGCTGTGCGCACTGGCTGAGCTGGCGCACGGGGATCGCACCCGGAGCCGCGCGCGAAAAGGTGCGCGTCGCGCGTGCGCTGCGCGGGCTACCGAAGACTGCGGGAGTGATGAAGACAGGTGAGCTGTCGTTCGCGAAGGTGCGGGCGATCACGCGCGTTGCCACGGCCGACAATGAGGCGGAGCTTCTCGAGGTCGCGCGCAATGCTACTGCCGCCCAGGTGGAGAAGATCGTCCGTGCATGGAGGCGCGTGGATCGTCTGGAGGAGCAGGACGCCGAGCGTGCGCGACACGAGTCACGGCACCTGGCCGTGTACATCGATGACGATGGCATGTACGTCGTGCGCGGGAGGCTGGATCCTGAAGCGGGTGCGCTCCTCGAGCGGGCGCTCGAGATGGCGGGTGAGACGCTGTATGCGAGACGGCCGGATTCTTTCCGGCGATCGGATGCGATCCTGCGACCCGATGATGCTCCGCAACCCGATGCGGCGCAGCAGCGTGCGGATGCGCTCGGCCTCGTGGCGGAGATGGTGCTCGCCGGCGTCGGCGACTCGCGACGCCCAGCATTCGAAGTGACGGTGCATGTCGAAGCCGATGCGCTCCGGACGCCGTCCATACGCGGCCACGCAGTGATCGCCGGCGGCGCTCGCGTTTCCGCGGAAACGTCTCGTCGAATCGCATGCGATGCGAGTCGTGTAGTCATGACGTGCGATGCGGCAGGAAAGACGCTCGATGTCGGACGTCGCACGCGAGCGGTGCCGCCTGCGGTCCGACGCGCGCTCGCGCACCGTGATCGGACCTGCCGCTTCCCCGGTTGCGATCTGCGATTCTGTGACGCGCACCACATCGTTCACTGGGCCGACGGCGGTGTAACGTCCCTCGACAATCTGGTGCTGCTGTGCAGACGCCATCACCGCGCGGTTCACGAGGATGGCTTTACCGTTCGGGGCGACCACAGCGGTGTCCTCCATTTCCACAGACCCGATGGTCGCGTGCTGCCGGCCGTTCCGGCCGTACCCGTGCCTGCTAGCGATATCGTGACGGCGAACACACGACGCGGTGTCACTGTCGATGACCGTTCACTCGTGTCTTTCGCTTCAGGTGCGCCGCTCGATATCGATCTGGCCGTGCTCATGCTGCGGGGTGCATCAGCCGTGACATATGACGAAAGGGCAGAGCCATGATGGCATCTGCCCTTTCAGGCGACCGGGCATTCATTCTTCGTGGCTTGGGGACCACTTGTGGAGGGGCGCCCGGTCGACCTGCATGAGAGAAGTGCAGAACATATGCCAACATCCGTTTGCCGGTGCGGCAGTACGTGGTGCCACGAATCGCGCTCCGGCGGGCGCTGGCTCAGCGCACGCCTCGATGTCCCACACGACTGCCCAAACCGCCGTACGCTCGACCGAAATCTGCGATTTAGCCGCCCGACTCCACTTCATCGACACCGGCGGCCGTAAGGCGGACGACACCGGCACGATGATCGTCGACCATCACGAGCTGCTTTTCCTCGAGGTATTCGAAGATCTTCCGCACCTCCGATTCCTCAATGCCGAGCTCCGCCCCGAGCTCGTATGCATGCACGAATTCGCTTACGCTGCCGTCCACCGCGAGGTAGAGTCTGCGCAGAAAATCGCGGCGACGCTCGCGACGCTGCTGGATGATTGAATCGCTCATGCGGATAGTTTCCGGGTCCGACCGTCGACGTGCAAGCAATGAGGG
>DATABQ010000113.1:0-11188 GCA_036259495.1 Longimicrobiales bacterium
AAGCTCGCGACGACTTCGCTGGTCCGAGTGTCGATCACCGAAACTGTGTTACTCGTTTCCGCCGTGACGTAGATCCAGCGGCCGTCCGGACTGATCGCCACACCTTCCGGCTCGATCCCGACGATCAGCGTGCGCAGCACCGTGCCGGAAACGACATCCGTGATGGTGGCGGTACCGGCATCCTCGTTGGCGGCGTACAGCCGCCGCCCGTCGGGACTCAGCGCGAACTGCTCCGGATCGCTGCCGACCTGGTGCAGCGCGACGATCTCCGCGCGGGCCAGGTCGATCGCGACGACCGCATCTGCGTCCGATTCCTCGGCCGGTGCGTCGTCGCTGACCGCGACATACGCGCGTCGACCATCGCGGGACACGCGAACTCCGCGCGGCCGCGCGACGAGTCCGATGGTCGCGACCACCTTCATCGCATCCGCATCGATGACCGTGACATCGCTCGAGCCCTCGTTGGTGACGATCGCCAGGCGTGCGCCGGCAGCCACGGCTGCCTGGAGCGCATCAGCGCCGTCGACGGTGACGGCGCGTGGATCACTCACAGCTGCGTCCGCCGCGCTGCCGGCCGGCGCATCGAACAGCGGCTGCCGCAGCTGGTGCGTCGCCGAGTCGAACGACAGCGGCCGCCCCTTGTGGCCATCGAACTCCGCCGCGCCGCCGAGCAGATGCTCGCGCAGCTCGGAGGGGCGGGCGCTCTGCCGCTGCTCGGCCGATTCCCACGCAATCTTCATCGCCATCCACGCCGCCCAGGCGTCATCCCCCGCGAATGTGCCGAAAGTCTCGATGAACCGGCGATTCAACTGCGCGGCGCCATAGCGGCCGAGACGGCCATGCCAGACCACGCGCGCCTCCGGACGCATGACCGCCCGCCCGCCATCTCCCATCCGACGCTGCGCATCACTGGCCTGCACGTGAAACGTGTTGCCCGCACCGCGCAGCGCGTCACTGCTGCAGCCCGCGTTCAGGAACAGCACGCCTCTCGAGTCGGCGAGCCGCGACAGGGCCCGGCACGCCGGTTCACCATAGCCGCCGACAATGACCGTCGCGCCCTCGTCGATCAGGCGCGCGGCGGCCTCATGCGCAGTCGCGCTGTCGTGTGCGGCGGCCAGGTGCACGTCCAGCTCGCGGCCGATCAGCTCCGCTGCGTGCTGCACCTCGGCACGCCCCAGCTGAGCACCGCGCCAGCCGTCCGCGCGCGTCGAGTCGCCGACGTAACCGATGATGAGATAATCCGAGTCCGGAGCATCCGCGGCACATGCACTCAGCAGCACCGCCGCCGCCAGCCACATGGGCAGGCGCGCGCTGGACATACGTTGCAGGAATGCTGGAATGCCACCATCCAGTCCGTTCGACGGGCAACGCGGTGCAGCTGTGGATCGGGACACTTTGCAGATCATAATCGGCGCTCGGCGGTCGCTTACGTGGGAGGGGACGGAAGCAGCGCATGCAAGGATCGGGCAGAAGCAACGGCGTTCAGTCCATGGTCGCGAGCTCGATGTTGCTGATGTGGCCGCGATACTCCCTGTGGATCTGCACCTTCCGCTCCACCAGCCGGATGACAGGTGCCGCGAAATCCACCTTCTCGAACATGCCCGCGGCGTTCAGTCCGCCCGTGCTGATGCAGTTGATCTCGACGATCCGGTCCGCAACGATGTCGAGGCCGGCGAAGAAGATCCCGTCGCGCTTCAGCTTCGGTCCGACGATCGAGGCGAGCTCGAGCATGCGATCGGTCACGCGCGCCTTTCTGCCCTTGCCACCCGCTGTCATGTTCGATCGGAAATCCTCGCCCTGTGCTATCCGTTTCAACGCAGCGTACCGGCCATCGACCATGAGCGGTTCGCCGTTCACCATGAAGAAACGCGTATCGCTGCCCGCGCCGGGGAGGAACTCCTGCGCCATGACGTATCCGCCGCGCTGAATCGTCTCCACCATCTGCTTCAGATTCGTCAGATCGTCTTCGACGAGGAACACGTCCGCACCGCCGAATCCGTTCAGCGGTTTCAATACGATCTTCCGGCCGCACCGCTCGTGAAAGCGCCGGATCTCATCGATGTCGCGCGTCACGATCGTTGCGGGTCTCACGGACTCGGGGAAATGCTGGAAATAGAGCTTGTCGACCGCGTAGGCGAGCGTGTCCGGATGGTTCAGCACGATGACCCCATGCGCCATCGCAAGCCGTCCGAACAGAATGCCTGCATGCTGGGCCCATTCGCGGTCGTGCTCCATCTCCTCCGCAGGATTGTAGCGGAGCCACAGCACGTCCATGTCATCGGTCGTGATCTGTTCGCGCGGTGCATCGGGCGCCTGCATCGCGGCAAGGAACGTCTCCTTGGTGCGCGATCCGGTTGGCGCCACATGCGCGAGCCCGCCGATTCGTCCGTCCTCGTAGTACGTGAGCTGATCGGTACCCAGAACATGCGCCGAGTGGCCCAGCTTCGCCGCAGCGTAGCACAGGATCGTCGTGGTAGCGCGAGGCATTTCCGTCGCCAGATCGTTCACCAGGAATGTTATCCTCATGCAGCGTCGCTGATCATCCGTGTGAGGAGAAGGCCGTCACGCAAAGCGTCGAGGCGCTGTGACGTCGCCGGCTGCTCGAACAAGCGCGGCAGCAGCACGGGGGCACGAACGTACTCACGGGCGCGAAGCTCATCGATGATCGGCACGTGCTTCGCCGCGATCTTGCCGACGTACAGCGGCTCGATGGCTCCGCCGGCGCGCACGTACTCCACCAGCCGCAGCAGCCCGCGCAGATAGATGAGATCGCGCGTGAAGCCGCCACTCGCGTGAATGCGCGTGGCGATGTCGAAGGCCGTCGCGCGCGGCAGCCCATGGTCTGCCGTCAGCAGGCGGAACGTGTCCATGAACGACGCGCCGTCCTCGACGGAGCGTGCCGCAATCACACGGGCGGCGAGCACTCGCATGCGGGCGGCGCTCAGGCCATCCGACAGATACTCCGCCAGCACGGCCAGACCCTCCTGCAGCTCGTCGTAGCCGGCGAGGCCGGTGTAGAGCTGACGGAGCGGCTGAGCGCGACCGTTGTAGTACGTGAGCACATGCGTGCCGACCTCGTGGTGCAGCAGCGGCAGGACCCGTTCCGGCCGAAGCGACAGGTTCTCCCCGATCAGCAGATTCCCCTGCGATACCATCAGCCCGACGAGGTCGGGCCGGACCTGCACCTCGGCCGCGAGCTCCGGATACGAGGCGCGATAGTAGTCGAGTTCCGTCCGCGCTGCCGCAGCGAACTCAGCGGCGCGGACGTACGTCTCTGCGCGTTCACGCCTGCGCGGCTGTACGGTGCTCAGCACATCGCGCGCGACGTTCAGCAGCATGTCGTCGACAGCACCATAGAGGCGCATGCTGGCATACAGGACTCCGTCAGCGTTGCGGTCGCCTATGAGCGTGATTTGGCGATCGAGCTCGTCCCGCTTGTCACGGAGCAGAAACGCCATGGCCGGATCCGCGACCGGCTCCAGGTCGACAGCGAACAGCCGACGCTTCAGCGAATCGGGATCGACCGGCAGGAGCCTGTAGCGGAACTCCGGCTCGCGCGTGAACCCGCTGTCGCGAAAGCGGACCCATGCTTCGCTCGAGTTGACCGGCGACACGAGCAGCAGCAGTTGATACGACGACTCGATTTCCGCGAGAGCTTCATCGGCATCCGCCACTTCGCGGCCGAACGTCCGGGGGCCGACCGCCCGATAGCTCTCGAAGCCGGCACTCGTCTGCACCCGCGCGAACTCGAACGCCATCTGGCGGAGCACACCGGACAGCAGGTGACGCAGGCGCCGCAGGAACACGGGATAGACATCACCGGTAGCGCTATCTCGGAAGATCGGCGGCACCTCCAGGCCTACGAGCAGGCACCCGATGTCCCAGCACTCCTGCGTGGTGAGCAGTGGCGGCAGGTCCGGCGGGTGCCGCACATCCGTCTGTCGTACCTCCACGGTGGTGCGGACATCCGGGTCCCGGAGATCACGCAGGCCGCGGCACAGAACATCGACCGTTGCGGCAGCCGCGCCGGACGGCGCGTGCACGACGAACTCCGTGCTGTCCGGGTCGCCGGACCAGATCTCCAGAACGAGAAACGAATCGAGCTCACGCGTCGCGGTTTCCGCCAGCGCGGCAATCACATCGTGCGACTCTTCCACGTCCTCGCCCAGCGCCACCAGGTACGATGCCTCGCCGAGCACCAGGCGGTGTGTACCGCTGTCCTCACGGTCCTGCGGCTGCCGGTAGACGAACAGATAGGGCAGCTTGCGGTCCAGGTTGAGCACACCGCCACCCGGCAGCCGCTCACGCACGTGGGCGTCCGTGCGAAACCGTCGCAGGGTCCGCTCGATCAGCGTGCTGTCGGCAGTGGCAGAACTCATCCGATTCCTGTTGTAAGTCGCGGTAGCACGACGCCCGCACGTAGCAAGGTCGGGGCCGGAGGTCGTGTCGTGACAACGGAAACGTCTGGTCCGGGGCTTGCGCCCTGGCTCGCCATGAACAAACCAGCAGCTCTCCGCCGACCGGCCGCAGGCGCGAGTCGGGACGTGCTCCTCGACACATTGCGTGAACGATTCGGACTGGACGAATTCCGTCCCGGCCAGGAAGACATCATCCGCGCGATCCTCGATGGCCGCGACACGCTTGGCGTGATGCCGACAGGGGCGGGCAAGTCGCTGATCTTTCAGCTGCCGGCCCTGCTGCTCGATGGGCTCACCGTCGTGGTATCGCCGCTGATCGCTCTGATGAAGGACCAGACGGACAAGCTCAAAGAGGTGGGCGTCGAGGCCATCACGATCAACTCCGGCCTCACCTCGCGTGAGCAGAAGGAGGCGGAGCGCGCGCTCGGCGCAGGTGCGGGCGACATCCTGTACGTAACGCCGGAGCGGTTCCGCAATCGCGAGTTCTTCGAGATGCTGCTGGACCGTCGTGTCGCACTGTTCGTGGTGGATGAGGCGCACTGCATCAGCCAGTGGGGGCATGATTTCCGACCGGACTACATGATGCTCGGGTCGATCGCGGATCGCCTGGGACGCCCGCCGATCGTCGCATTGACGGCGACCGCGGGTCCGGACGTGCAGGAGGACATCATCCGCCAGCTTCGGATGCGGGAGCCGTTCCGGCGCGTCGGTGAGCTCATCCGGCCGAACCTGCTGCTGGAAGTACAGCGGACGGTGAACCAGGAGATGAAGGAGGCCGCGCTGACGGACCTGCTCCGGCAGACCGACGGCACAGGCATCATCTACGTCGCAACAGTGAAGGAAGCGGCGCGCCTGCACGAGCAGCTTTCACAGCAATGGCCGGTGGCGCTGTATCACGGAAAGATGCAGGCAAAACTGCGGCACGAGGCGCAGGACCTGTTCATGTCTGATGGCGTGAAGGCGGTGATCGCAACGAACGCGTTCGGCCTCGGCATCGACAAGCAGGACATCCGCTTCATCGTGCACTACCACCTGCCCGGCTCGATCGAGGCGTACTACCAGGAAGCCGGCCGTGCAGGGCGCGACGGCGGCACCGCGCGATGTGCGATCCTGTATCGGGAGGAGGACCGTGCCATCCAGGGTTATTTCCTCGGCGGCAAGTATCCTGACGATGGTGAGGCGCTGAACGTAGCGCGTGCCGTGAATTCCGCGCCGCAGAACGAGCGGGTTCCACTCAACGATCTCGCCGCTCAGGCCGATGTTGCTCGTCGCAAGGCGCGCATCGTTCTCACGCTGATGAAGCGGTTCGGCGCAGTCAGGGAGTACCGCGGCGGCGAGTGGGAACGGCTCATCCCGGATGTCACCACCGTCCCGCTCCACGATCAGCTGCTCGACTACGAATCACGCCGTCAGGCTGACCGTGCCAAGCTCGAGGCGATGGTACGCTACTGTCGTACGGCGCAGTGCCGAACCCGCCAGATTCTGGCCTATTTCGGCGAGGAGCCGGACCCCCGTTATCGGTGCGGGCACTGCGACAACGACACCGCGCCCGAGCTCCTCGCCGGCGACGACTGAATCTCGCGTCAGTTCTGGTCCGCAGTGACGGGAGTCGCGGCTCCTGCACCGAGATTGCCATGGTGCAGCAGTGCGTTGAACACGAGCGCGTAGGAACCGAGTGTCTCGCTCCGCCAGAACGGATTGAAACTGAACATCACCACATGGCCGGCGCCGAGTGGCACGTCCACCAGTGCGGGCGCGTGCGCCAGCTCCTCGCCGTCGGTTAAGCCACCGCTGATCAGGAGCTCTGCAGGATCGCTCGCGAACCGAAGCACAGTGCGCGCCGTGACGGAGTTCCTGCCGAAGCGGCCGCGGCCGCCCTCCTCGTCGCTCTCCCCCTGCGCCTCGCGGAAGGCCTCGACGCCTTCGCGTCCCATGTCGCGCGCACGGCCCTGTACGATGTCCTCCTCATCGATGCCGCCGCGTCCGGAGCGGCGGGCGGTCGTGCTTCCGTCCGACTCGTCGGATGCGCGGGCGAGGGCAGGATTACGCTCACCATCGGAGAACACCGGGCCTCGATTGAAGTAGACGCCGAGGTCTTCGCCGTAGCCGTACACGAGCGGGCTGGTCGCGTCAGCGGTCTCGGTGCGGAACACACCGCCGGGCGCCCACAGGCTGGGTGTCTCCGCCTCCTCGACGCCGCCGCTCATGCCGAAATGAATCGGCAGCAGACTACTGTTCGTGATCGTGACGAGGGTGCCGCCGTCCTGCACGAAACGCTGGAGGTTGACGACGCCCTGGAGCTCGAGTCCGCCGCGCATGTCATCCGTGGATGCCTGCGCGCCGATGTTCGGCGTGATGTCCGTCCTCTTCCACGGCAGCGGACTGTCACCGTCGAGGCCGCTGACCACCTGGAGCGGATCGCTGACGGATGGTCCGAACAGGATGACATCGTAGCGCTCCCGGAGACGCGGATCGTCCCGTGCTTCGTGCACGGAGATGTAGTCGTAGGGAATGCCGTACTGGTCGAGCGCCAGGCGCATCCAGCCTTCCGTCTGGGTAGTCTGCCAGGTGTGCATGACGGCTACGCGCGGTGTTGCGACGTCATGGAGCGCCACTGCCGGCACCTCCGCGACACCCACGGCCGTGAAGCCGAACTCGCGTGCGGCCTCGCCGAGCGTCTGCGCCACGTCGCCCGACGCCGGGATGATGAAGCTCCCTGCATTGAACGTACGACCGCCCGCCTCGAACTCCGACTGCGCAGCCTGCATGCGGAGGTCGGGGTGCCGGAACCGGAACGCGGCGAGGTTGTTGTCCGCATTGTAGTTGATGATGAATGCGCGCGCGCCGCTCGCGTTCTCCACTGCGCCGGGAGCGCGCACCCGCTCGGTGACCGGCTGCATCGGAGCGTCCAGAATTGCGACGTCCTCGACGCGGACCGTCTCGGCATTGTAGAGCGGACCGAACGTCCAGCCGGTGTCGTCGTACGGGCGCGGATCGGTGGGATTGTAGTACTGCCGGTCGAGCATCATGTCGACTGCGCGAGAGAACGGCTGATCCATCCGCACGACATAGCTGCCGGCCCCGAACGTCTGTTCGCCGATCGTTGCCGGTGCCGTCGTCCGGTGCACTTCGGCGCCGTGCCGCTGCAGGAGATCGAGGAGCTGCGCCTGCTGCCCGGGTCGCGGGTCGTTCGCGGGAAACACGTACGCTGCCGGACCTTCCGCTTGGGCTTTCGCGACGCTGCGCTGCGCCTTCAGGTAGTAGTTGCTCAGGAACTCTTCGCGGTTGTCCGCGACCTCACGCAGTGCGATCAGCAGCGCGCTCTGCTGCAGGTTGACATTGTTGCGGATCGACCAGACGACCTCCGGCAGGGGCGTGCTCGGACGATGCCATTGCCGATCCGTGTTGCTGCTGACGATGTAGTTCGATGCATCGCGCGAGCCCTGCGTCTCATAGAACCGCCCGATCGAGTTGCGCATGTTCGCGACCCAGAACATGTAGTTGGGCGCCCAGCCGTCGTAGAAGTCGAACGTGTAGACGCCGGGCACGCCATGCGCCGTCATGTCCTTGACTTCCTTGTGCGCAAGGCGATTCCACTCGCTCACGAGGATCGGATCGATCCAGGCGTTGTAGGGACCGCGGCCGGTGGACGTGTAGAGGTACGTCGCCGACTCGTGCAGATCGTGGAACACTGTCGGACTGTACTCGAGGAATGTGCGGACGACGTGCTCCGACAGCTTGAGCGACAGCGACATGCCGTCACGGTTGTTGTCGTGCGCGACGTACTTGCCCCAGTAAAGCGGTCGGGTGGGGTAGTTGCCGTCCGGGTCCCTGCGCGGCGCCATGTGCAGATCGACGACCTTCGCGCGGCCGTCCACCTCTATGACCGGCGTGATGAGGACGATGACGTTGTCGCGGATCGCGCGGATGTGCTCCGACTCGTCTACCGCCAAGCGGTAGACCAGCTCCATGAGCATCTCGGGTGAGCCGGTCTCCGTCGCGTGGATCGCCCCCGTGGCCCAGTAGATCGGCTTCGCCTGCGGAATCAGCCGCGCGGCTTCCTCCTCCGACGTGCGGCGCGGGTCGCCGAGCTGTGCGAGCATGTCCTTGTATGTATCGAGGTCCGCGATCGTCTGCTCGTCGGACACCGCGACCAGGATCATCTCGCGGCCTTCTTCACTCTGCCCCATGCTGAACACGCGTACGCGCGGCGAGGCGGCCTCCACAGCGCGCATGTACGCGGCGACATCCTCCGGATACGTGAGCTGCTCCGCCGCACCTGCGATGTAGCCGTTTGCTTCCAGCGGTGTCGGCACAGTGCTCGACGCGGGGAGGTAATCGATCAGCGGCGTGAGGAAGAACGGCTCCGTCGTGAACTCGCGGATCTTCGCCGTATACTCCTCGTCAATGGCCTGCTGTGCGTGAAGCGCGCCGGTGCCCGCCCACAGAACTGCACAGACTGCAGCGATGACGCGCGCCGACCGGCCGAAGCGGCGGTTCAGCATGGATGACTCCTGGGTTCCGGATCTGTCGGGGTGATGATCGTAGCATACGGCTGCACGGCCGGTGCGACAAGCCTTCCCCCGGGCGCGCCCTTTGCACCGGTCACCGGCAACCGGTCACGAGGAGGAGCAGCAATGGCGTCGACATATCCGCTGGTCAGTGATGAACAGGCACGCACGTGGGAGGCAGATGGTACCGACCACGTCAACGTCGGAGGCCGCGAGCGCGTCGTATCGCTGCTCGGCGGCGCAGTCCTCACGGTCTATGGCCTCAGGCGCCGCGGCGGTATCGGCACAGTCGCAGCAGCGGCGGGCACCATGCTGATCGAGCGCGGCCTTACCGGCCACTGCCGCGGGTACAGCGCAATGAACATCAGCACCGAGCATGGCCGGCTGCATTCGGCCGATCCACACGCGGATCCGGAAACGGCCATGCCGGTTCGCCGCGCCGTGACGGTGATGCGACCGCGTTCGGAGTGCTATCAGGCCTGGCGCGACCTCGCCAGTCTGCCGTCCTTCATGGACTATCTGGAGAGCGTGGAAGTCATGGATCAGACGCGCTCACGCTGGCGGGCGAAGGGTCCGGCCGGGAAATCGATCGAGTGGGTGTCGGTGATCGTGAGCGATGTGCCGGATCGGTCGATTGCCTGGGAGTCCGTGGACCCGGCGGATGTGCCAAACCGCGGTCGCGTCGACTTCATCGATGCTCCCGGCGACCGTGGCACAGAGGTTCACGTTTCGCTCGAGTGGGACCCGCCGGGCGGGGCCGTGGCCAGGGTCGTCGGCATGATGTTCGGCAGGGACCCGCAGCATGAGGTGAACAACGCGCTGCGACGGTTCCGTCAGATCATGGAGACGGGAACCGTTCCTACGGTGGAGGGCCAGCCGACGGGTCGCGGCCGGGGCGAAACGATCCAGCGGCTCCAGTAGCGCGTCCGGCCGTCCCGCCGCCGTCGATCACCGGACGGCACGGGAGGGGACCGGATCGCGTCGCGTCGGACGCCGCGCCGGCGCCGCACCGTTCCTGTCGCGCGCGGCGAACTCGCGCGTGAGCGCCTCGAAGTCGAATGGCTCCACGCGCTCGAGCGCCCTGCCGCCGCCGGCATCGATCGCCGCCACAGTGCCGTCCGATTCCACCTCGACCCGCAGCTGCTCATCCAGCTGGTTCGGCAGCGCGTATTCGCGCGCAGAAATCCGCCGCACGGCCACGCCGCGGCGACGGCTCCCGGAGAGCATCGCGACTGTGGTCTCGGGTGCGGTTGACCGCATTGCATGCCACACCGCAATCGCGTACGGCGCGTAGGTGCCGCCGACGATGGGGACCGCGCCGTCCGACGTGGTCGGCACTGGTCCCTGCGCACCAGTGCTCATGTTGACGACGCGACCTGCATCGTCGAACCGTACGACGTAGCGCTGCACGAGCGTGCGTGGCGAGCGTGTGACCGCCACCACGTGAAGACTGTCGGCGTTCCACGTCCACCGCTCGATCGCGACTGTATCGGCGCCGAGCCGCAGCACGTACATCGCACTGTCCAGATCCTGTGCAGCAACCGGCAGCGCCATTGCCATGCATATAGCTGTCGCTACGGCCGGTAGTAGTCGTGCCGTTCCTGTCCTCATCGTCCAGCAGTTTCCCGCCATGGAGGCGAACTATCTCGAGCCGCTGAACCGCCGCCTGAGTTGCGCGGCAGCTTGGTTGAGACGCTCTCTACGACCGCCGGTTGTGGGGAGCGGGCCTTGCTGCAGCGCTGCTTCAAGAGCGGCCGCAAGCCTGTCCCGCGCTGCGTCACTCGCGTGTTTATGGGAGTTTTGCGCGATGGTCAAGAATGCCATCTGATCCGCGACGTCGGGCCGGTCACGGACGATTCTGCTGACATTGTCCAACAAGCGGTCAGGTTGCTCCCGGAGTAAACGCTGAGTGACCCCGAAAGCCACATGTTCTGGCATACGTGCAGTCTCGAATGCACGCAGATAATGCTGCAAACGTTCAGCCGGTTGGAACCGTTCAAAATAGATGGTGCCGGCTTCTGATCGAAATGCCTCTGGATAGCTCGTATCCAGCATTAGTCTTTCCAGATACTCTCTGATCCGCGGCGAGTCCGCGCGGAGGAGCGCTACCCAGAACTCAGTGGCGACGGCACCTTCTTGGATGGAAGCTTCAATTTGATCGAAATACCATTGCTCCAGCCTCGAATTCTGACATCTGCGCAGAGGGTGAACCCATGCTAGAGCCAACCCGCGGGCCTGTAACGGCGTCAGATTCGCCCC
>DATABQ010000114.1:0-4216 GCA_036259495.1 Longimicrobiales bacterium
TCCTCATGGTACAGCCGGACGGGCTGGTGAGCATTCAGCGCGGTGAGAATCAGCAGGTCCAGAGCGGTGTTCGCGCCAACCAGATCAGCGCGATCTGGCGACAGGAGGTCGCGAACAACCCGAACCTGATCGCTGCGGTACAGACTTCGCCGAATGCGCCGTATCGTTTCATGGTGGACGTGCTGGACCAGCTGCAGGCGGCTGGTGCCGACAAGATCTCGCTTCAGCTGATGGAGTAGCCAGGGATGATGAGCAAAGGTGGACTGAAGCGGAAGTCGAGCGCGGCGAGCGAGATCCCGTCGTCCTCGCTGGCGGACATGGCGTTCCTGCTCCTCATCTTCTTCATGGTGACGACGACGTTCCGCAAGGAGGAAGAGCGTGACGTGGTCTTCCCCGACGCGGAAGCGACGGAGAAGCTGGAACAGCCGCGGAAGGACATTCTGCACGTGTACGTCGAGCCGGATGGGTTGATCTACATCAACGACCAGCTGGTGGCGACGGATGAAGTCTCGAACGTCATCGCCCCCCTTTACAGGGAGAATACGGCGATGGTGGTGATGTTGCGCTCGGACAGAGATGTATCATACCTGCAGATCGATCAGATTCTGGAGGAGCTGCAGGCTGCTGGCGCGGTTCGTGTAGCGTTCTATACGAACCTGGAACAGCGGGTGACCCGCGCACGGAGGTAAGAAGATGGAGTCGACCAATTTCGACACTGCGAACGACCGCTTCAAGCGGGGGTTCGGCGACTGGTTCTGGTATTCCGTTGCCGGCGCCGCACTCTTTCACGTGGTGCTGTTCGCGTTCTTCCCGGACCTCTCGTCGGCCGTCGATGAGGTGACGACCAACGAGATGGAGGCGATCGACATTCCGGACGAGATCAAGATCCCGCCGCCGCCGGAGCAGATTGCGCGTCCGGCCACGCCGGTGATCAGTGCGGCGGAGATCAGTGAGGAGATCACGATCGCGCCGACGACGTTCGATGCCAATCCGATCGAGAATCTGCCGCCGCCGCCAAGCTCCTCGTCGGGGGATGCGGACCTCTCGGCCGCACCGGTCTTCACGCCGATGACCGTGGCGCCGGAGCTGCAGAACCGTAGTGAGATTTCGCGCGCGCTGGAACGCACCTATCCGCCGCTGCTGCGCGATGCGGGGATCGGCGGCAAGCCGACGGTGCACTTCTTCATCGACGAGAACGGCCGCGTGGTGAAGACGATCCTGTCAAAGTCGAGCGGGTACCCCGCGCTCGACGAGGCGGCAATGCAGGTGGCCCAGCAGATGAGGTTCTCGCCGGCGCTGAACCGCGAAAAGAAGGTTCAGGTGTGGGTGGAGATTCCGATCGTGTTCACGGCGAAGTAACGCGACCGGGGCGCGAGCGGCCCGGCAGCGGAAAAGGAGACCGGTCGAAGGACCGGTCTCCTTTTTTTGGCTGTATGTTTCTGATTGATCTTTGTACTCGTGAGTCCTACAATCCTGCAGATGTATCAGGAACGGTTGAAGGAGAGCGTGCCGCGTGCGCGGGAGCGGATCGCGGCAGCGCTCGAGCGGGCGGGCCGGTCGGGCGGTGTGCGGCTGGTCGCAGTCACGAAGGGGCATCCGGTGGAGGCGGTGCGTGCCGCTGCGGCCGCAGGGCTCGCGGATGTCGGCGAGAATCGCGTGCAGGAGCTCGAGGAGAAGCGGACGGAGCTGGAGCGTGCAGCCGACGCCGTGACCTGGCACCTGATCGGCCACCTCCAGCGCAACAAGGTGCGGCGCGCCATTCAGCTGTTCGATCGCATTCATTCCATCGATTCGCTGCGGCTGGCGCGGGAGCTCTCGTCCGAGGCGGTGCGCGCCGGTATCGCAGTACGCGGGCTGGTGCAGGTCAACGTGTCGGGCGAGGAGTCGAAGGGCGGGTTCGATGCGAACCGCGCCGTGGATGAGATCGCCCAGGTTGCTGCGCTGCCCGCACTGCGCTGTGACGGGCTGATGACAATGGCGCCGTTCACGGCCGATGAGAGCGTCGTCCGCGCGACGTTCGCAGGGGCGAGGGATCTGCTGGAGCGCTGTATGCGCGAGGGAATCGCTCTCGCCGGAGCGGAGTTGTCCATGGGGATGTCCGGCGACTTCGAGATCGCCGTCGAAGAAGGAAGCACGATGCTGCGACTTGGCACGATCCTGTTCGGAGAGCGAGCACAATGATCGATCTGACGCCGCTGGAGGTGAGGAAGAAGAAGGGCGACTTTCGTCGCGCGATGCGCGGGTACGATCCGGCCCTCGTCGATGACTTTCTCGATCTCGTGGCGGACCGGCTCGAGGAGCTGGTGCGTGAGAACCTGACGCTCCACGAGCGTGTCAGCCGACAGGACGAACAGGTCACGGACTACCGCGATCGCGAGCGTGCGCTCACGGAGGCGCTGGTCTCTGCGCAGGAGATGCGCGAGGAAGTGCGACGGCAGGCGATACAGGAGGCCGAGCTCGCGAAGCGTACGGCCGAGCAGCACGCGGAGCAGCTGCGCGCGAGTGCCGAGGCGGAGGTGCGACAGCTGCGCAGCAGCGCACAGCAGGAGGCGTCGCAGGAGCTCGCGAGCCTCAGACAGGAGCGGCAGCGCGAGGAGCAGGCAGTGCGCGAGATGCGCGCACGCCGCGAAGAGTTCCTCGGGACATACCGCGCGCTGCTCGAGCAGGAGCTGGAAGAGCTGGGCGTCATCGCGCGCTCGGCGGGCGTGTCCTTCCGCAGGACGGGCTCTCCGGGTGCTGGCGCGGCCAGCGAGCCGGCGGCGGCGCCGGAGCGCAGCTCGGCCGTGGCCCCGCCCCCGACAGCGGCCGGATCTCAGCAGACGCCGGATGCGAGGCCGTCGTCGGCGGATGCGAAGACCTCGACGCCACCGGCGCCTCCCGCTGCGGCCGCTGAGCTGGATGAGGATGATGTCACGGAAGAGTCGGCCTTCGCACTCGGCGCGAGTCCCGGTGAAGTCGCCGATATTCCCGTGGAGGATGAGCCGTTTGCACCGGAGCCGTTCGTCGAGGATGAGTCCACGGTGGTCGCGGAGGCGTACGAAGCGGAATCACCGGCCGTCGTGGAAGCTGCAGAAGCCGAATCCGACATGGACGAGCCGTCCGAAGGAGGCGCGGCAGAGGAGCTGTACGATGGCGTCGCGGCCGATGCGGACGGGGACGGGGTGCCGGGGCCGATCGGGCTGGGGCCGGAGCCCTGGAGCAACGCGCCCGGCTGGTCGGTGTCTGACCTTCAGCTCGTCGGCGGCGAGGACGAAGGCGATGCGCTCGACCTGGACTATGATGAAGAGCTGGACGAGGACGACGAGGAGATGCAGACCCTGCTGCGGAATGCGGCCGCCGCAGGGTACCACCTCGATGATAGCGACACGCCGGACGAGCTGCTGCTCGACGAGGCAGTCAGCGATGATGACACTGATGATGATGAGCCGGAGCCGCCCGCCGACGACGGATGGCTGCCGACTCTGCTAGAGGACGACAAGTGAGCCAGGCTGCACCACCGCGGATGCAGTATCCGCAATACCCCGCAAGCGTGATCGAGCTGGAGGAACAGGTGCTGGCGCAGTGGCGCGAGGAGGACCTGTTCCGTAAAACGCTCGAGCAGACGGAGTCCGGCCAGGAGTTCGTATTCTTCGAGGGGCCGCCCACGGCGAACGGCCGTCCCGGCATTCATCACGTGCTGAGCCGCACGATCAAGGATGTCGTGTGTCGCTATCACACGATGCGCGGGCGGCACGTCACGCGTATCGCCGGGTGGGACACACACGGCCTGCCCGTGGAGATCGAGGCGGAGCGCCGGCTCGGGATCAGCGGGAAGCGGCAGATCGAGGAAGTGGGTGTCGCGCGCTTCAACGAGGTCTGCCGCGAGAGCGTGTTCACGTACAAGGAAGACTGGGAGCGCCTCTCCGAACGCATCGGCTACTGGCTCGACTACTCGCGTCCGTACGTGACGTTCGAGCCGGACTACATCGAGAGCGTCTGGTGGATCCTGAAGCAGCTCGATGAGCGTGGGCTGATCTATCGTGGCCACAAGAGCGTACCGTACTGCCCGCGCTGCGGGACGGCGCTCAGCTCGCACGAGGTCGCACAGGGATACGAGGACGTCGACGACCCCTCGATCTACTTCAGGGTGCCGCTGGCCGATGATCCATCGCGGGCCTTCCTGGTGTGGACCACCACGCCGTGGACGCTGCCGTCCAACCTGGCGCTGGCCGTCGGC
>DATABQ010000115.1:0-11475 GCA_036259495.1 Longimicrobiales bacterium
CCAGAGTGATGCGAAGGTCCTCCAGCGTGTATGGCCGTGCGGGTGTGAAGTTCTGCTGGTGTCGTCCGTGTTTCTGCCACATCGCGCGCATGAAATCGTCGAGTGTCACGCCCTCGAAGCGCGAACGTATCGACAGGTCGAGTGCAAGTCCGATCCCCGCTCCCCATGTGTAATAGGAGATGAACGTGTTCGCGCGGTTCTGTGCATCGACCGATCTGGCGGCATCCACGAACGGCGCCTGCATGCTCATCTCGACCGGCGAGAAGAACTGGCGGCCCGGCGAGTTCACGATCGTGGTGACTGCACCATTGAGTGAGGCAGCATAGCGCGCATCGTCATACACCTCTGCACGGCGCAGCGAAAGAGGCCCGTAGTAGCTCGTGAAGCCCTCCGCGAACCAGAGCGCCTCCGACATGTTCGCTTCTTCGAAATCGAACGGCTCCAGTGATGCGGGACGAATCCTCTCCACGTTCCACGCGTGGAAGAACTCGTGCGCAACCGTGCCTAGAAGGCCGGTCATGTTCTCGAGCGACCCGCTGCTCGTCAGGATCGTCGAATTGCGGTGCTCCATACCATCGCCATTCACCCATGGCAGGTAATCGGCGATGAACGTATACGTATCGAAATCGAAATCCGGGAGTTCGCCGAACACGGCCGCCTGCTCCGCGACGATGCGCTGTGTGTGCCGCGTGTACTCGTCCAGCTGCGCGTCCGTGCCGAGATGGTGCATCGCGATCCTGATCGTCTGCATGCCTCCATCGACCGGCCACTCCCGCAGATCGTATGCACTGAGCTCCGTGGGACTGTCCATGAGATACTGGAGATGAGGAGCGACGTACCGGCTCGCGTCAGCCGTAGGACGCAGCTGTGTGGCCACGCGCCAGCCGGAGGCCTCGGGAACATCGAACCGGATGGCGATCGGTCGCTCGCCCGTTTCGCGTGCCCACATGAACGTCGCCGGCATGTTCATGTGCGCGTGCGTCAGATCGATCGCCGTATAGGTACCGTCAGCGTGATCGCCGAAGAGCGTGTAGGACACACGCACGGTACCGTCGTGCCCCGCGACGTTCCACTGGTGAGGGTTCGGCCTCGTGACCTCCAGCTCACGGCCGCTGCCGTCTACCGCGCGCACGTTGTACACGTTCTTCGCGAACTCGTGCAGCGCGTACCGGCCCGGTGACGATCGGCTCATGCGCAGCTCGAGCGGCTGCGACGGCAGCTGCGTGTACTCGACCGTGATCTCCGCCTCGTGGCGCGAAGCGTTGGGGAACGAAACGTCGTAGCGAATCGTATCGTTGCGCTGCCCGGCCGCGTCGAGGGCGGACAGGGGTGAGCCGAGCAATGAAACGGCAGCGATGACGCGCAGGAAGTTCTTCATCATGCCTCTCGCGGGAAAATGCTTGCGGGTCGGAGTGCAACATGCCGAACGCCACCGCAGGATCGCAACCGCAGGCGTGTGAGGGCCCGACATCGACAAGGCCCCAGCATGGCTGCTGAGCCGTCATTGAAGGTGACCCAGCATGGCTGCTGAGCCGTCATCAAAGGGGACCCAGCATGGCTGCTGAGCCCGCATCGAAAGGGGCCCAGCATCGCTGCTGAGCCCGCATCGATCGGGGCCCAGCATCGCTGCTGAGCCCCGATCGACCGATGTCCGCGGCACGGCTGGCGACGTGTGGCGCCGAGCCGCTGTTCGACTAAATCGGTCTGCGACCCTGGATCACACGGACCAGAACAACGATGATCGCGATCACGAGCAGGATGTGAATCAGACCACCAATGCTCGTACCGCTCACGACGCCCAGCAGCCACAGTACCAGCAGGATCAGAACGATTGTCCAAAGCATCATTGCCTCCCGTAAAGTTGTCTTTCGAATTGGCAACAAGCGGGCCAGTTGGCGAGAGGGGTCACCGCCCTGTGGACGGAGCGGCGAGGAGTGCTATAATCACGAGTGCAAACACATGATTCCAAGTGATCCCAGGCGCCGTTCTTCCCATGCCTGACCCGACTCTGAAGAGTGCAGCCAGGACGCCGGGTCGGGTGGTTGAACCGGCCCCCTCGCCTGCCGATGTGGACGCCAGCCGGTTTGCGGCCGCGGATCCGCTGCTGTGCATGAGCATCGAGGCGCTGGTCGACGGGATGTGCCGTCGTGTCTTCTCGCCGGTCGATCTGCTCGAGGCGCACATCAGCAGGATGGAGGCGGTCAATCCGCTGCTCACCTGCCTGGTTGCGGAACGGTTCGGCGCAGCGCGCGAGGAGGCGGCCGCGGCCGGGCGGGAGTATGCGACATCGGCCAGCCCGCGTCCGCTGCTAGGCATTCCGTTCACGGTCAAGGAAATGATCGAGGTGGCGGGTATGCCGCTCACGTTTGGCAGCGCCGTGCGGCGAGGCCGGACAGGCGCACGCGATGCCACTGTGGTGGCGCGGCTGCGGCGAGCAGGCGCGATTCCGCTGGGCGTGACGAACGTCCCCGAATGGGGAATGTGGTTCGAATCGTACAACGCCCTATACGGGAGGACGAACAATCCGTACAACCTCCAGCACACTCCCGGCGGCAGCTCAGGCGGCGAAGGCGCAGCGGTGGGTTCCGGTGCGTCCGTATTCGGCATCGGGAGCGACATAGGGGGATCGGTCCGTATGCCTGCCGCGTTCTGCGGTGTATACGGTCACAAGCCTACGACCGGTCTGCTCCCGCTCACGGGCCACTATCCGGTTTACTCGGATGGCCCGGATGCAGCCATTCCGCAGGTGGCGCCTTATGTGAGTATCGGCACGCTCACACGGTCGGCAGGCGATATCGCCCGGCTGATAAGAGCCATGGCCGGGCGGGACGGCATAGACCCGAACGCAGAGCCGCTCGCGTTTCTGAATCCTCAGGTCGTCGACTGGCGCGACCGGCGCGTGCTCCTGCTCAGCAATCCGCAGATCGAAAAGGCATCCGCCGCAACGGCGGACGTGGGCGCCGCAGTGACCCTCGCCGGGCGGCTGCTCGAGGAGCGGGGTGCGCAGGTCAGCGATGCTCCGGAAAAGCTGCTGCAGCACGCCGGCGATATCTGGTTCTCTGCCCTGCAGAGTGTGGGCGGAGCATCGTTCGCCGAGATCCTGACAGAGGGCCGCGGCATCTCGCTGGAGCTGGAGATTATCCGCGCCCTCGTGGGCCGATCACGCTATTCGTGGCCTGCGCTGTTCTTCTGCATCGGTGAGCGTATCGGACGAAAGAATGAACGTGCCCTTCGATCAGCACTGCGGGAGGGGCGACGGCTCGCTTTGCGCTATCGCGAACTCGTCGGCAGGGATGCAATTCTGGTCTCGCCTGTACACCCCCGCACCGCGCCTCGGCACAACGGCGCGATAATGCGCCCGTTCGACTTCCTCTACACAGCCGTGTTCAATGCGCTTCGTGTGCCCGCGACGACTGCGCCCTGCGGCTTTGACGCGAGCGGGCTGCCCCTGTCGGTGCAGTTCACCAGCGCGCGCGGCAATGACCACGTCACCATTGCCGCCGCGTCAGTGGTCGAGGCGGGCATGGCGCCGTGGCGGCCGGCGCCGGTAGCGACGACGCATAACGGCCGCGGTGTCGGCAGCAACGCACGCTGAAACGCGGACGTTACGCGGGCGGAGCCAGCGAGTCGACCCGGGCGAAAAATCGGCGTTGGGGGCCGTTCGTGAGCCTCCCTCGCGCGGCTCAGGCTGTGTTCGCGGGAAGTGTTGGCGCAGCATGTAGTACGGATGTTACGGCGGCTGGCCGATCGATCGCCCCGGCTCCATTCGGCTATCTTTCGCCCGCATGGGGAGACTGGTCACTACCAGGCTACGCACCCACAGCAGGTCACAATCCCAGTCCGTGAGCCGGTGCCAGAGCAGGTAATTCTCACGGTATTTCGACGCTACCCCGCGAAATCGGGCCAGCCAGGCGAACAGCCGCATCGCGAACGCATCGACATTTCGCGTGTGACACGTGCTGAGCGGATCCTCAGATATGATGTGTCTCAGCATTTCATAGCTGTGTCCGGCGGCACGAATCGGCGAAGCACAAGGTCCCGCTTTGGGCATGCGGCCGAACACCCGGCATCGACCTGCCAGTCGTGTGTCGACCCAATCAGCTACCAGCGGAGTCACGACCATGTCGCCACCTACCGTGGCTGAATGGGTGGTCCCGTTGCGCGCGACACCGAGCAGCACGCGGTCCCGAGGCGTTTCGTACCACGCCCAGACCGAGTATCGCGCACCCCTCGCCCTCGGGCGCAGAACGGATCGACAGCCTTTCAGCGAGTGTGCGAACAGGATCTCCTTGAGTTCTACTGTGCCGCCGAGCCTCGTCGCATCAACGCTTCGTCTGGCGGAGAGCAGTACGTGTCTCCATCTGAACGCAGTGCTGACCTGTATATCCAGCTGCTCTGCAGATCGACGCAGTGTGTGCCCCTCTCGCATGAGGATGAGATAGTGCGGCCACTTCGAGATCTTCTTCGTGTACGCGAACGCGGTCCGCGTGAAGTCGCTGAACGTGCGATGGCAGCTCTTGCAACGGTAACGCTGCCGCCCCGCGAAAGCTCCCCAGCGCACTACGCGCCCGCCGCCGCAGTGGACACACACGTACCCATTGGCAAACCGTGCTTCGCGTACGCAGCGCACCATGTCCAAGTCATCCGGGTGGGGTCGGGTATATCGCATGCATCAGAATGCGCCAGCAGGCGGGGCACAGGAATGGCGCATTCGGCCGCCAACAATTCCCCCGAACACAGCCTCAGGCCTGGCAGAGGCTGTCGGCCGGTGGGTTACAGCGGATCGAACTGAGGCACGATCACGGAAATGTCCGCATGGGCCACAGGCATGCGCAGATCCCCCGGCACGATCGCCGAAGTAGCCCCGCGCCGATCAGTGGCGCACCGCAGCCGGATCGATCAAACTATCACCCCATATGAAGCAGCAGCAGCACAATTTCGGGGGCCCTGCCTCAAGAAGCGCGCTGTCACGCGTTCGCGACGGTGATTTCGGAGTGGCAATGCTCGAGGCGACAGGTGGATGTGTACGAGTCCTGATTCGGGCGCAACCGCGTGCTTCACGGACGGAAATCGTCGGGGAGCATAATGGTGCGTTGAAGGTCCGCATTGCGGCGCCGCCGGTGGAAGGCGCTGCCAATGCCGAGCTCGTGAAGTTCATCGCGAAGAAGCTCGGGATCGCCAGCTCTCGGATTCGGGTGCTCGCGGGGGAGTCGGCGCGAACCAAAGTCGTGGCGATTGACCATGTGGATTTGGCAACGGTTCGGAGGGTCCTGCTCGGATGAGGTGTCGATGAGCCAGCATCACATGAGCCAGCGTCTCATGAGCGAGCGTTCCTCGTCCTGGAGACGGGAGTGACGCGTCCGCGCGTTCTGTTGTTTTTCGTTGACGGAGTTGGACTCGGGGTCGACGACAGCAGGTTCAATCCTTTCAGCGTGGCGCAACTCCCGACATTCACAGAGTTGCTTGGCGGTGTCCGAGTCGCATCCGGTGCCGCACCGCAACAAGGCACCGCCGCGACGCTCGTTGCGGTCGACGCTGTGCTCGGGATGGAGGGGACGCCGCAGAGCGGAACGGGACAGGCGACGCTGCTTACCGGCACCGACGCAGTCGCGTTGCACGGGGGACATTTCGGGCCGTGGGTTCCTGCTCGGCTGCGGTCGCTCGTGCGCGAGAGGAGCGTCCTGGCGCAGGCGCAGGGCGCCGGCTTGACTGCTGCCTTTGCGAACGCCTACCCGGAGGAAGTGAACCAGGCCGCTGCTGACGGTAAGCTTGCCCTGCCTTCTGATGATCGCGCCGTGGGGACCCTCTCCGCTTTGTCGGGACGTGCAGAGCCTCGCGTTCGATCCGGCCGCGAGCGTCGGGCGTCGTCGTTTCTCCGGGCGGGGCCTCCCCTCGCGGCGCTGGGCGCGGGGCTGCTGACACGTCATACGCCCGAACTCGTACTCGGGGACGCGGTCGCGAGCGAGTTGACGAATGAAGGCTGGCGCGAACACCTAGGGCGAGAGGATGTCCCTTTGATCGATGCGGTAAACGCCGGTCGCAATCTGGCTCGTATCGCAGTAGCGCACGATCTCACCCTCTTCGCCCACTACGCGACGGACTACGCCGGCCACCGCCGGGACATGGAGGCAGCGGTTCAGACGCTCGAGCGTCTCGATTCGTTTCTCGAGGGGCTCCTCGACCAAGCCGACGGCGACCTGTTGATCCTGATGGCAAGCGACCACGGCAACATCGAAGACGTACGCACGGGACACACACGCAATCCCGCGCTCGGGCTCGTCATCGGCACGGATCATCAGCGGATCGCTTCACGCCTGACGTCTCTCACGGACATCGGACCGGCGATAATGCGCATGCTGACGTCGCAGCAGCAGGGGTGACGACGGTGGCGACATGCGGATCACGCCAGAGCGAGCCAGAGCGAGCCAGAGCGAGCCAGACCCTTGCCCCCGGCCACCCTTTCGCTGCGCTCAGATCTCCCGTCGCAGCAGCGCGAGCCCCGCGAGTATCAGGACCAGCACTGCATAGATGGTGATGTAGAGCATCGCCTCTGCAGGCGCGGGCTGTGCCGCAGCAAACGCACCCTCCACGCGTAGCAGCGCGCCCTGCGGCGGCAGAACTACCGAAACCGTTTCGCGTATGACAGGGGGTGTCGTCGCGAAGAAGTCCATACGACGGAGCGCGTACCAGACGGTCGCGAGCAGACCGAGGAACAGCGCCACCCAGGCGTCTGCCCGCGTTGCGACGCTTAGGAGGGCCGTCAGGGATGCATAGACCAGAACCTGCGCGCCAATGAGCGCGAACACGCCGGTGCCGGTCCATTCGTTCAGAACGAGCAGGTCGAATGCGGGGATCAGAATTGCGCTCAGGACGAACGCGAGCAGCGCGAACAGCACCATTCGTGCGCCGTAGAGTGCGATCATGGAGCGCGGCCGGACGGCATAGAGCCGCGCGTGGCCATGTGCCCGATCATCGCTGAAGACACCGCTCATCAGTACCAGTGTAGCGATCATCGGGAATCGCCCGATGAGCCAGCCGAGAAGCAGAAGCGCTGAGACGAGCGTCGTACCGCCCAGCTCGAAGAGTCGCTCGAGCTCCACGTGGCCGTGCTCGCTGCCGGTGAAAATGCGGGCCGTCGCACCCGCCAGGAGGAACAGGGCGCCGAACGCGGCGAGTGCCAGTATCCGTCGCGCGCGCGAACGCAACGACAGCGCGAGGAACGCAGCGACGGCGCTCATGAATCACCGCCGTCCGCGAGTGACGTGCGAACCCTCTCTTCCAGGTCGGCTCGCACGGGCTCGACACCGGTGACGATGGCGCCGAGCGCAATGAGACCGCCGAGCCGCTGACTGAGCTCGGCGGCTCCGCCGACTGTCACCAGATAATCGCTGGCGTCGAGTGACGTCGCGCCGGGGAACGCCTCGGCGATGCCATCGAATGGCTCAGCGAGCCGGATCCGGTACTCCGCTGAAACTGCGCCGCCGCGTACATCGAGTATGTCCCGGATCGAGCCCCTATCGAGCACGATCGCCCGGTCTGCGAGCCGCTCCAGCTCGGAGAGGTCATGGCTCGCGATAACGACGATGCGATCCTCGGATCGAAGGTCTTCGACAATGTCGCGGAGCCGCACGCGCCATACGGGATCCAGCCCTTCCGTGGGCTCGTCCAGCACGATCAACTGCCGGCGAGCGATCAGTGCCTGGGCCAGCCCGACCCGCTGGAGAAGTCCGCGCGACAGTTCACCCGTTCGCTTCTCCACGTGCGGTCCGAGATCCATCAGCTCGATAGCTTGCGCTGTGTCGCTTGCGCTCGCGTTGTCCATCCGACCGAACATCCGGAGCGCTTCGCCCGTGCGCCAGCCGAGCGGCATGCTGAAGCGCTCCGGCAGATACCCGGCACCGTGGTCGCGCAGGTAATCGCGCGGCGCCTCGCCGTATACCAGTACGTCGCCTTCCGTCGGACGGATGAAGCCGAGCAGGAGGGAAAGGAGCGTGCTCTTGCCGGCGCCGTTCGGGCCTACCACCGCCCACACCGCTCCCGGCGACAGCGTGAGCGATACCGCCGCCACGGCTTCCGTGCCGCCAGCTTTCCGCCCGTATCGTTTTGTTGCGTCTCTGAACTCGATCATTGCACCATCACACGTACGTTCTCTCGCATAGCGCAGTATAGTACCGCTCGGGACGGTCGACGCCACGGGGCGCAGTGTTTCTCGCCGGGCGGAGCTCGTCGTTGGCGCGGCGTTTCGCGCCCGCAGGCGCGGCATCCGAGCGCGCTGGCGCAGCGTCCGAAGCGCGCAGGCGCGTCCGAGCGCGCTGATAAACCCGCTCTCCCGGCCCTGGCGGAGCGCGCTAATGCCGCCGTCTTCGCCGCGCCTTCCTTCAGCGCCTATCCAGCCATTCGCCCGGCTGCTCCGGCCATTCTTCCGCTTCGGCCGCGCGTATATCGTTCCGCATGATCACGACGGCGCAAATGCGGAGCACGGGACCGCTCGGTCAGATGCTGATCACGAGCGGTGCAATAACGGCAGATGATCTCGACGCGGCGCTGGCGGAGCAGACGCGCACGGGCGAGAGGCTGGGCAGTGTGCTGATCCGCCGTGGCGCGGACGCGGACCACGTGACCCGCATTCTGGCCCGACAGCTGCGCCTGCCGCACGCGAGTGCGCCGCTGCAGTGCGATCGGGAGGCGCTCGAGCTGCTGGACCGCGCGCTGGCGACACGGCTGCGCGTGGTGCCGCTGTCGCTGACGGAGCGGGGGCTGCGCGTCGCCATGGCCGACCCGCTCGACGTCGCGGCCGTGGAGGACCTGCGATTCCGTACCGGCCGCCGCATCGACCCGTGCGTCGCTACGCCGGCGGCGGTCGAAGCTGCGCTGGTCGAGGCCTACTCCGCCCATGCGGTGAGCGATGTCCTGACGAAGCTCCCCGGCGCCCGCGATGATGAGCCCTCCCGGGATGTCTCGCCGGACATGGTGGACTCGCTCCGGCGCGCGTCCGAGGCGCCGCCCGTAATTGCCCTGGTCGATCTGATGCTGGCGCAGGCGGTTCAGCTCCGTGCCAGCGACGTGCACATCGAGCCGACGGGCACGACGATGCGCGTGCGGGCCCGTGTCGACGGCGTGCTGCGCGAGATCATGGTCCTTCCACCGCACAGCCGCGGAGCGGTCGTGTCGCGCATCAAGGTGATGGCGGGTCTCGACATTTCCGTGAAGCGCCGCCCGCAGGATGGGCGGAGCGCCGTCCAGATCCAGGGGAGGGAGCTCGCACTGCGTGTGTCGACGCTGCCGACGCACGGGGGCGAGAAGGTCGTGCTGCGTCTGCTCGACTCGACCAATGCAGGCCAGCGACTCGATCAGCTCGGCATGGACGCCGCACTGCACGCGGCGCTCACGCGGCTGCTCGGCCGCAGCCACGGCGTTCTGCTCGTCACGGGACCCACCGGGAGCGGCAAGACTACCACGCTGTACGGCGCCCTCTCCGCGCTCGATCGCGACCGCCGGAACCTCATCACCCTCGAGGATCCGGTCGAGTACAGGCTGCCCGGCCTCACCCAGGTGCAGGTGCACCGCAAAGCCGGCCTCGGGTTCCCCGCAGCGTTGCGCGCCGTGCTTCGGCAGGATCCGGACGTCATCATGGTCGGAGAGCTGCGCGATCGCGAAACGGTGGAGATCGCGCTCGCGGCGGCGCTCACAGGACATCTGGTCCTCTCTACACTGCACACGAACGATGCCGCGTCGGCGCCCGCGCGACTGCACGAGATGGGGGCTCCGGCGTATCTGGTCGCCGGCGGGCTGATCGGAGTGCTCGCGCAGCGGCTCGCGAGGCGCCTTTGCGTGCACTGTCGCGCGCAGCACACTGCGCATGCCACAGACCTGGTGGCGTTCGGGCTGCCGCGCCGCGATGCACGCGTGTTCGCGCCCGTCGGCTGCCGTCGCTGCGATGGGACCGGCTATCGCGGACGTGTCGGCATTTACGAGCTGCTCGTCGTGTCACCGAAAGTGCGCGAGCGCATCGTGCGGCGCGCTCCGGCAGATGCACTGCTCGAGCTCGCGCGCGCCGAGGGGTTTACATCGATGGGGCAGGATGCATGGCTCAAGGTCCAGGCGGGACTGACGAGCATTGCGGAGGTGACACCGCTCCTGATGCAGGCGGAGCTGGAAGGTGCGATCTGCCGCGCATGCGGCACTCCCGTCCGCGCACGCTTCAATGCATGCCCCG
Organism: Longimicrobiales bacterium; assembly: GCA_036259495.1. Classification (GTDB taxonomy): domain Bacteria; phylum Gemmatimonadota; class Gemmatimonadetes; order Longimicrobiales; family RSA9; genus SH-MAG3. The sequence continues at coordinate 10,217 of DATABQ010000115.1, forward strand.
CATGCGGCACGTGCCTGCGGGAGCGCTGCGAATGCGGCGCCACGCTGGACGAGGCATGGCGACACTGCCCCGCCTGCGCCCGCCCTACGTCTCGAGCGTCTGATTGAAGCTGTCCGCCACCTGCCGCAGCAGGCGGTCGATCCGGTCGCCGGTTGCGGGGAACAGGTGCCGATCCGAGACACGGTTCAATGCCACGCGCAGCGCGGGGAAGAAGTCCGCGCAGTTGCGATACAGGTCGGCAATGCCGTGCTGCTCCGCTTCGTCGAATCGAGCCGCCTGCCGGTACCCCGCGGAACCGAGCTCCTCGTAGTACGAGATGGGCGGCGCCGCCCGCCGATGGACGCGTGATGTAATGTGGTCCGGAAACAGACCGCTCAGCCACAGGGCGAACTCACCGAGGTGCGCGCGCAGCATGAATGCACGCCGGCCCTGCGACTGATCGGCAGCCGCCACAATATCTACGAGGTAGCGGTACTCCGTCGTATCATCCGCGATGTGCCACGCACGGCCGCCGCGCCCGAACGTCGAGATGAGACCGGCGAGGTAGTCGGCAACTCCGCGGTCGACGATGCCTCCCTCCAGCAGCGCATGGCGAACGAGCACGTAGAACACCAGTTCCGGTCGCGCACTGCTGAACCGGGAGCCTGCGAGCAGCGCGTTCAGTGTCCGGGGATCGTCGAGGATGGCGTCGAGCCCCTCCTCCCGCAGGCGCGTCTCCTCCCTTTCGCGATCGGCTTCGGAGCCGCGCGTCAGCAACCAGATCAGGAATCGGGCGTCGGCCCGATCGAAGGAACTGCGAATGGTGGGCAGTATCATGCGTTCGTCTCCTGTGCCGGAGAATCCACAAAGCACGGGGTGTGCCGCGACGTGTGCGATGCCTCTGTACGTCTTGCCCGGGGGAGTGGACGCGTCTAACGTTCGGGCCGGTTGGCCCGCCGCGTCTCCATCACTTTACAGCCACCACCGGCGAAAGATCCAGAGTCATGTTCCGACCCGTGCAGAGGCTGCTGAGGCTCGACCGCCTGGAGCGGCGCCTGTTCGGGTGGCTTCTGCTTCTGACTCTGCTGCCCATGTTCGCCCTGCTCGGCACCGGATATCTCATCACGGCACGCTCGCTCGAGTTCGTTGGAACGCTCGGACCGTGGGACCGCGTCGCGGAGTCCGGCCGCACTCTGATCGAGGCGGCCGGCCCCGCAGCGGCCGAGGACCCGGAGCTCGCCGCTGCCGTCGAAAGTCATCGCCGCGAGCTGTCGAGCTCG
>DATABQ010000116.1:0-1567 GCA_036259495.1 Longimicrobiales bacterium
GCGCGTATTCGAGCCTCTCGGCATGCGCGACACCGGCTTCAATCCGCTGGAGTGGCCGTACGGCACCATGGAGATGGAGGGAGACGCCGCCGGCCCTCGCTCCGTTCCGGATCCGCTGATCGGACGCATTGCGCCGACGGAGATCGATACCGTATTCCGCGGCAGACACATCCGGGGGCAGGTGCACGATGAGAACGCGTTCGCGCTCGGCGGCGTCGCCGGCCACGCTGGACTGTTCTCGTCCGCCCGCGATCTCGCAGTGTTCGCGCAGATGATGCTCAATGGCGGATTCTATGGCGGCCGCAGATACATCGATCCGGCGACGATCCGTGAGTTCACGCGGCGTCAGAGCAGCTCGAGCAGCCGCGCACTCGGTTGGGACAAGCCGGAGCCCGGCGGCTATGCAGGCAGTTACATGACACCGTCCGCATACGGCCACACCGGCTTCACCGGCCCGAGCATCTGGATCGATCCGCAGCACGACCTGTTCGTCGTTCTGCTGCTGAATCGCGTGAACCCGACGCGCGACAATCAGCGCCACATCGCGCTCCGACGCGATGTCGCCGATGCGGTGCAGCTGTCCATCACCGACATCCCGGTACAACGCCGGGTCGATGTCATCAATCCCCGGCCCTGACGAAACGTGCACAGCGCATTCACCGGACTGGACATTGTCGTCCTCATCGCCTACATCGTGGGCGTCACGGCATTCGGTACGTGGCTCGGCGGCACGCAGCGCGGTGCACGCGACTACTTCCTCGCCGGGCGCGAGCTGCCGTGGTGGGCCATCTGCTTTTCCGTCGTCGCTACGGAAACGAGTGCGCTCACGTTCATCAGCATTCCGGCGACCGCATACACAACCGATTTCTGGTTCCTTCAGCTGGCGGGCGGCTATCTGATCGGGCGCATCGCGATTGCGTGGCTGCTGCTGCCGCGCTACTTCAGCGGTGAGCTCGTCACGGCGTACCAGCTGCTGGAGCGTCGCTTCGGACTCGGCGTGCGCCGCTTCACGTCCGTCATCTTCATGGTCACGCGTGCGTTCGCCGACAGCGTGCGTGTCTTCGCGGCCGCCATACCCATCGCTCTGATCACCGGCCTCCCGTACTGGCAGAGCATCATTCTCGCCGGGGTCGTAACGGTCATCTACACGTATTACGGCGGGCTGCGTGCGGTGATCTGGATCGATGTCGTGCAGATGGGCCTCTACATCTTCGGCGGCATGATCGCGCTGTACGTGCTCACCACTCTCGTGCCCGGCGGCTGGGGCGGCATCATCGATACCGCGCGCGGCGCGGACAAGCTGCGCATCATTCATCTCGAGGGCGGCTTCGCTAGCGGTCAGTGGCTGATTACGGGGCTCATCGGTGGCGCGTTCCTGTCCATGGCTTCACACGGTGTCGACCACCTCATCGTGCAGCGCCTGCTCGCAGCAGGCTCACTGCCGAGCGCGCGGAAGGCGTTGATCGGCAGCGGCATCGTCGTGTTCCTCCAGTTCGTGCTGTTCCTGCTCGTGGGGCTGGGCCTGTATGCGTACTACGGCGGCCGCACGTTCGATGTCCCCGATGAG
>DATABQ010000117.1:0-5973 GCA_036259495.1 Longimicrobiales bacterium
GCGAAATCCGCGACTGCATGATTGAGATGCTTATGATCGAGCGGGAGCACCACCTCCTCGTGCAGGATACCGTCGAGCGCCGCCAGATCGGCGGAGAATCCGGTCACGGGATCGATGCCCGCGCGAATCGTGACCTCGAGCCGGTAGTTGTGGCCGTGGCCATGCGGGTTGCTGCACGCGCCGAACACCTCGCGGTTGCGTGCGTCGTCCCAGTCCGGGCGGTAATAGCGATGAGCTGCAGCGAACATCACCGCGCGCGTCAGGAAAGCAGTGTCCATGAGGACGGAAGGTAGAGATCGTGGGGCGAAGCGTCCAGTGGAAGGCGCGGAACTTGCGCCGGGTTCGCGCGGGTCACACGGGGTGGCGAGTCAGCAGGATGGGTGAAGGAGCCTACTCGCAAGAAGGCCGGGGATGCATCTCAGCAGCACAGCAAAGATACCGCTCGAGCGAGACGCGCCGATTGCAACGATTCTCATAGCCGAGGATCACCTGGACAGCCGTGACGCACTGCGGGCACTGCTGGAGGCTTTCGGCTATCGGGTGCTCGAAGCCGTCAATGGACGTCAGGCGGTCGAGATCGCGCTGATGAAGGGGCCCGATCTCATCCTGATGGACATCATGATGCCGGAGCTGGACGGCTTCGAGGCTACGCGTGAGCTGCGCCGCCACGCGCAGACCCACACGATTCCCATCATTGCCGTCACCGCGATGGAAGGTGCACATCAGCTGGCGATCCAGGCCGGCGCGAACGATTATGTTCGCAAGCCTGTCGACATTCGGCGGCTGGTGGCGAAGGTGCACGACTGGCTGGAAACGCCGCTGCCCTGAGCGACCGGGAATCCATTCCGCCGGACAGGACCGTGTCTGATACACCTTACAACGACATCGATCAGACTCCCGGCGTGTACCCACCGGACGAAGAGCCTGCCGTAGCGTTTCCATGGCCGCCCGGTCGCGACGAATCCATCTTCGACGCGTGGGGCCGCACGTGGAGCGGCTCGGCGCTGGCACCACGCCGCTTCTTTGCAATGCTGCCGCGCAAAGGGCCGATCACCCCCGCAATTCTGTACTACCTGTCGATTGGAATACTGGTCGCGGGTGCCCAGTTGTTCTGGGCAATGGTCTTCGGGCCGTCCGGCGATGAGGTAGCTTCAGGCATCGGAGCAGAGCCGTGGGCACCGCTCATGGAATTCCTCCTGTCGCCGGTTCTGCTGCTGCTCTCGCTCTTCATCTCTGCTGCCGTCGTGCACGTCCTGCTGAAGCTGTTCGGCGGGGCGGGCGGAGACTTCTCCCTCACGACCCGCATATTCGCTTACGCGTATTCTCCCCAGATCCTGGGTGTCATACCCGTAGCCGGGACGATCGCCGGATTCGTCTGGATGGTGGCTGTTGCAGTGATCGGATTGAAGGTGGCGCATGGCACGACGACGGGCAGGGCAGCAGCCGCAATCCTGATCCCGCTCGGGATCGGCCTCACGTTCATGCTGCTTGCGGAGCTGATCGTACGCGCCGGTGGACTGCTCGAGGTGCCGGCCTGAGGGCAGCCCCGGCGCCGGCCTGAGCGCACTCCGGCGCCGGACTGAGCGGTCCCACGCCGCCTGGTGGGCTCGCCGTCAGGCGCGAATGGGATCCGAGTGCTGAAGGGCGCGCAGCACATCCGCTCCATAGAACATCCGGATGTACTTCGCCTGCACCGGCGTGATCCGCCGCACCGCCCACACGAGCTCTACATAGTTCGGCTCGTGCGGCGCCTGCGCCGGAAACATCCCCACCTCCTCCGGCAGCCTGTTCCCCTTGCGATTGTTGCAGGGCGAGCACGCGGCCACAACGTTCGTCCACACATTCGTCCCGCCTCGCGACATCGGGATCACGTGGTCACGTGTCAGGAACGCACGCCCGCGCAACTCCGAGCGGTGCCGCAGACAGTACATGCAGCGGTAACCATCGCGGGCGAAGAGGAATGTGTTGGTGACCTGGCGTCGGAATTTACGGGGGACGTGCACGTAGCGGACGAGGCGGATGACGAGTGGACAGGGCATGTCCCGCCTCGCGGATCGGAAAACTCTGGATTCGTCTACCTCCAGGATCTCCGCCTTTCGATCGATCACGAGCCGCAGCGCACGCTTCACGGGAAGTATGGTCAGCGGCTCGAAAGACGCGTTCAGCGCCAGGCAACCTGATGCAGTGAAGAGTCCCTCCTGGTGTGTTCCTTGTGCGTCCAGGATAAACGAGGAGGCGGGATTTGACAATGATGCGGCGGTTTGGGGTGATCTTCGCGGGGTACCCAACCCGTCCATGGCGAATAGCGTTTGTCCTCTGGCGCTTCGGGGCAGGTTTCGAACGGACGTGTACGTGCATGTGCACGCGGATGAGTACGTGGTCGCGCGGTGGGCTTCTGGCTTCGGTGGCTGGTTCTACGGACGTGCAGGTGCATGTGCACGCGAACGAGTATCGGTCTCGGGTTGGCACAGTTGGCTATGGAATCGCCCGGCGCGGTGTGCCATCGTTGGCGCATGGCATGCGACAATGAACGCAAGGCGGTGCTGGATCACGAGCGGCTCGATGTCTATGGAGCGGCCCGTGAGCTCAGCCGCGAGATGGCCGACTGAGGAAGAAGATTGGCGCGGGTCGGCCGGACATGATCGATCAGCTGCTTCGTACAACGGGGTCGGTGCCGCTGAACATCGCCGAGGGAAGTGGTGAGCGCCTGCCGCAGCGGCGTGCGTACTTCTACCGAGTCGCGCGCTCGGCGGGGGCGGAAGTCGGTGCCGCGCTCGATCATCTCGTGGACATGGATTCGCTACGGGAATCTGACATTGTGGCGGCGAAGCGCCTGCTGGTTCGCATAGTTGCGATGCTGGTGCGCCTCACCGACCGCACCACCGCGACCCCCGACTCGTATCCTCCCGTCCCGCGCCGCCCCCAGCCCCGGAAACGTTAGCCCGCCACGTGCCGCGTGCACATGCAGCTACTCGTACGTTAAGACTTCACGTTCACGCACCGCGTGCACATGCACCTACTCGTCCGTCAAGAATTCCCGTACACGCAACCGCGTGCACATACACCTACTCGTCCACAGGCGACTAAAGCAGACTCACCGGGTCCCGATCAATGATCATCCGCAGCTCGGCACGACCGGGCTTGATGTCCCCCTCCGTCTGAATGCGACGGCAGACTGCTCCGAGCGTCGACGCCGAGCGGCTGCGGAGGAGGAAGTGCCAGCGCCAGCGGCCACGGATGCGGTCGATGGGACACGGCGCGGGCCCGGTGAGGACCACGCGTTCCTGCGCGTTGTGCTGTTGGAGCAGCGCGAGCACACTCCCGGCCAGCTGATCGACGGCGTCCTGCACTGCGCGTTCGTCGGTGCCGCTCACGACTATGTTGACGAGTCGTGTGTGCGGCGGGTACTCGGGCTCGGCGCGCTCGTCGAGTTCGCGTTCTGCGAACGCCACGAAATCGTGGGCGAGCGCGGACTGAATCGCGTAATGCTGAGGCAGTGCGGTCTGAATGAGCACGCTGCCTCCGCGCGGCCCTCTGCCCGCTCTGCCGGCGACCTGCGTGAGGAGCTGGAATGTGCGCTCGCTTGCGCGGAAGTCCGGCAGGTTCATGGCGACGTCCGCATTGACGACACCGACGAGAGTGACATTCGGGAAATCGAGGCCCTTGGCGATCATCTGCGTGCCGAGCAGGATGTCGATCTCGCCGGTGCGGACGCGCTCGAGGATCTCGTGGTGCGACCATTTCGCCGATGTGGTGTCGACATCCATGCGTGCGATGCGCGCGTTGGGAAACAGGTCCGCGATTTCACGCTCCACCTGCTCCGTCCCGATGCCGCGGAATGCCAGGTCCTCGGAGCGGCACTCGGAGCACAGGGAGGGCGGCGCTTCCTCGTGCAGACAATAGTGACACACGAGTCGCTTGCGTCCGCGATGGTACGTGAGCGAAACGTTGCACTGCTCACAGTGCCACACATGGCCGCACCCGCGACACTGCACGAACGTCGCATAGCCGCGACGGTTGAGCAGCAGGATGCTCTGCTCGCGCCTGAGCAGCCTGTCGTTCAGCGCATCGATGAGCGAGTCCGCGATTATCAGAGGGCGATTGCGCGGAATGGCCGATTTCTGATCCGCCTTTCGCTCGGCGCGCAGGTCCACGAGCTGAACGGGTGGCAGCGGGCGGCCCTCGACGCGCTCCGTAAGCTGGAGCAGACGGAACTTGCCGCGCTGCGCGTTGTGCCAGCTTTCCAGCGCAGGTGTTGCACTGCCGAGCACGCACACGGCACCGGCTGCCGCCGCGCGTACGACTGCGACTTCGCGTGCGTGATAGCGTGGCGCCTCCGACTGCTTGTAGCTGGCCTCGTGCTCTTCATCGACAATGATGGCGCCGAGATCGCGCACGGGTGCAAAGATCGCCGAACGCGCACCGATCGCGATGCGGCGGCGTCCTTCGCGGAGGGCCAGCCAGGCATCGTAACGCTCGCCGTCGGAGAGCGCCGAATGGAGCACGGCGACGACATCGCCGAACTCCGCGCGGAAGCGCGAGACGGTCTGCGGCGTGAGTGCGATCTCGGGAACGAGCACGATGGCACCCCTGCCCTGCCGCTCCACCACCTCGCGCAGCAGCTCGATGTAGACGAGCGTCTTGCCGGAGCCCGTCACGCCGTGCAGCAGGAAAGGCGCCGCGCCCGGGGCGTCGGTGGCGCTGCGGCCGGACGTCGTCGTCATGGCCTCGCCGTCGACGGGTCCGCGGTGCGCGGCTTCGAACAGCGCGGCCAGTGCGGCGGTCTGTGCCGCCGTGGGCGCGTGATGTACCGGCTCACCCGGGTCCATGTCGGCTAAGGGATCGCGCTCCGTCCGTTCGTCCACGATCTCCGCGACGCCCTTCTCGACGAGGGCGCGGAGCACCGGGGCGGAAAAGCCGAGTGCATCCGCAAGGTGGGCGGCATCGGCGCGACCACCCATCGCTTCGAGCACTTCGTAGCACTCACGCTGGCGGTGCGCGCGGCCGAACGTTTCATCACGCAGCGTGAGTGTCGGCAGCTCGCGTGCAATACGCAGGACGCGGCGCGTCTTCACGGGGGGATCGGAACGGCCGGTATCGGAGAGCACCGCCGGGAGCGCTCCCCGCAGCACGACGCCGAGGGGCGTGATGTAGTAGTCCGCGATCCAGCGGCACAGCCGCAGGACGTCGGCCGGCACGCTCGGCTCATCGTCCAGCACGCGCTCCACGTCTCTCAGGCGTTTCAGCTCGCGTGCCGGCGCCGCCTCACCGACGACCCAGCCGACGAGCTTGCGGCCGGAGAACGGCACGCGCACGCGTGTGCCTTCGGCTACGGCTTGCTCGATGCGATATGTGAACGTGCGCGCCAGGGGGATCGGCAGCGCCACTTCGACCAGCATGCGCAGATCAGGCGGTGACGCGGACGAAGTCGTACGGCGGCCAGGGTCCGGTGATATCGAACGTGATCTCGGGGTGGGCTGACGAGAGGTCCTCCGCCCGGTCGACGAACTCGATCCACGCGGCGCGCTCGACGAGGAATGCGGCGCTCAGGAGGCGCTTGCCTTCCGCTGCAAACGGTACTGCCGCGCGCGCGTGCCGGCGCAGCTCGGAATAGAGCTGCATGGCGAGGTCGCTGAGCTCGAGGTCGATGTCGTCGATGCCGGCGGAGGGCGCCATGTGCAGTCGCAGCTCCCAGTGACCCTCGATGAACGACAGGCCCTCGTCCAGCACCAGGTACTGATCCTGGAGCAGGTGGATGAGCTGGCGACGTCCGCGGAACACGATGCCGAACGGCGCGGGCAGAACGGTGCCGCGCCGCATCGCTGCCTCGACGACCTTCTGGTGCGCCTGAACGCCTGCGTCGTCCATGGACGGGATCTCGTATGCTGCCGGGCGCACGAGTGCGTCCAGATCACGGTACCGCACGCGCAGCACATCCTCACCTTCGACCTGCCCGACACGGCCGCCGCGCCA
>DATABQ010000118.1:0-3205 GCA_036259495.1 Longimicrobiales bacterium
GGCGAGGGCGTGCAGCAGGCGCTGCTCAAGATCCTCGAGGGCACGGTTGCGTCGGTGCCGCCGCAGGGCGGGCGGAAGCATCCGCAGCAGGAATACATCCAGATCAACACGCGCAACATCCTGTTCATCTGCGGCGGTGCGTTCGACGGTCTCGAGAAGATCGTCGAGCAGCGGCGCGGTCAGCGGCGCATCGGTTTCAGCGATGTCGACTCGAGCGAGGACTCGCTGGTGAGTGCGTTGCGCGGTGTGGAGCCGGAGGACATGCTGCGGTTCGGGCTCATTCCGGAGCTGGTCGGCCGGCTGCCGGTGCTGACGACACTCGATCCGCTGGATGATGACGCGCTGATCCGGATCCTCCAGGAGCCGAAGAACGCTCTCGTGAAGCAGTACGGGAAGATGTTCGACCTGGAAGGCATCCGTCTCACGTTCGATCCGGAGGCGCTGGCGGCGATCGCGCGAAAGGCGCTGGAGCGCGGAACGGGTGCGCGCGGCCTGCGTGCCGTACTCGAGGATGTCATGCGCGATGTGATGTACGACATACCGTCGCGCGATGATGTGCGCGAGGTGGTCGTCACGCGCGAGTCGGTGCACGACACCGTGCCGCCGCTGCTCGTGCTGCACCCCGAGACGAAGAAGAAGGAAGCGTGATGACGCAGCCGCACCACCGATCGGCGCGCCGCACCCGCTGCGGGTCTGCATCGAAGTGAAGCTGAAGTCAGTCGAGTTCGCCGGCGCCATAGCCCGGCCAGGTCAGGATCCGCCCGGCACGCTTCCCCAGGTCGCGTTCGCCGGGCGTTCCAACGTAGGCAAGTCCAGTCTGATCAACCGGCTGCTGGAGCGGCACCGCAAGAACATCGCGCGTGTGTCCTCGAGTCCCGGCAAGACGCAGGAGATTAACTTTTATCGTATTCGCGCGGAACTGGATGGCGCGGACGACGATTTCTTCCTGGTCGACCTTCCCGGCTACGGTTTCGCGCGCGCGCCGCGTCCTGTACGTGAGGCATGGCGCCCGCTGATCGAGGGATTCCTGAAGCGCTCGGATGAGTTGCTCGGCGTTGTTCAGCTGATCGATGCGCGGCACGAGCCTACCCCCGACGACCTGAAGATGATCGACTTCCTGAGCGGCATCGAGATGCCGACTCTGATCGTGCTCACGAAGGTCGACAAGCTGAAGCCGGCGGAACGGGAGAAGCGCGTGAAGGCGGCGACGGACCTGCTCGGCATAAGCGTCGACCAGGTCGTGCCGTTCTCGTCGACTACGGGCGAGGGCCGCGACGCGCTGCTGGAGAGCATCGAACACCTGCTGACGGGAGACTGAACACAGATGCTGATGAGAGTGTGCATTGTGCTGTCCGCCTGCGCTCTGGCGGCGTGTGCGGCCCCGGCTGCCGAGAACGGCACACCTGCCGCTACACCGACAGCCAGCGCGGCCGCTGATACGCTCGTTACGGCGGGTTACGGCACACTGCGGCAGGACGAGGTCACGGTGTCGCTTCGCAGCGGGCCCGTGCTCGTAAAGGTGACGCCGCTCGATGAGTCGGTCATCCGTCTGCTCGCGCCGGACACGTACAACCGCCTCACTTCGCTTCGCACGAGCCGCAGCGAGGAAGCTGCACGCGTGACCATGGGCGAGCCGGAGCTTTTTCTCGTTTCGTTCTTCAGTTACGAGCCGGATGTGGAGTTCCAGCCTGAGGACATGCAGCTCGTCTACCAGTCGAGACTGCTGCGGCCGGCAGTCGTGATCCCGGTGACGAGCGGGTGGGGCCGTCAGCGCCTGGATCAGCAGGAGACACAGACTGCAATATATGCCTTCGATGCGGAGATCGACTTCGCGCAGCCCTTCACGGTGCGCTACGGCATGGAGGAGAGCGATCAGTGGCGTCAGATCCTGGTGCAGCTGGAGAACGAGCGTGGTCGAATCCGGTCGCGGATCCGGTGACCTACAGATCGTATTCCTTGATCTTCCGATAGAGCGTCCGCTCGCCCATTCCAAGCATCTCCGCCGCCTTGCGCCGGTTGCCGGCGACCTCGCGAAGTGCGGCCATGATGGCGTTCTTTTCGAGGTCCGCCAGCGTCATCCCCGGACGGAATACCACGACGTCGTGTTCCGCTGCAAGCTCTTCCTCGGTTGGCTCCGGCTCCACGTCCTCGATGTGCATGCGCGAAGGCGTGATCGCAGCCGGTAGCGTAAACCCGGCATAGCCGCTCTGCACTTCGGGGTGGGAGCGGCGATAATCGTCGAACTCGCGCCGCAGGTCCTCCACATCCATCCGCAGCTGCACCATCGTGTGGAAGATGAACTCGAGCTCGGGAGGTGCGCCCGCTGAATCGCCGCCGGACTGCTGCCGCACGATCGGCACGGGAAGGAGGCGGGAGCGGCCGCGCGCGTCCCTGATCTCCGGCGGAATGTCTTCCGGACGGATGACCTGGCCGGGGGCCAGAACGACCATCGATTCGACGAGGTTCCGCAGCTCGCGAACGTTGCCCGGCCAGTCGTAGCCGGTGAGGATCGCCATTGCCTCCGGCGATATGCTGATGCGCGGCCGGTCGTGGTCACGACTTGCCTCGCGGATGAACGCCTCTACGAGCAGCGGTATGTCCGCGCGCCGTTCGCGGAGCGGCGGCAGCTCGATGTGGAGCACGTTCAGGCGGAAATACAGGTCGCGCCGGAATCGTCCTACCTCGACGAGCTGGCGGAGCGGCTGATTGGTCGCGGCGACGACGCGGACGTCGACATCGATCTCCGTCTCGCCGCCGAGCCGCCGGAACCGCTGCTCCTCGAGCACGCGCAGCAGTTTCGTCTGCGTAGCCATGGGCATCTCGCCCATCTCGTCCAGGAACAGCGTGCCGCGGTGCGCCAGCTCGAAGAAACCCTTCCTCTGTCCGACAGCCCCCGTGAAGGCGCCCTTCTCGTGGCCGAACAGCTCCGACTCGAGCAGTGTCTCCGGCATGGCAGCGACGTTCGTCGCAATGAACGGGCGGTGTCGCCGTGGGGAGAGCGCATGGATGCCACGTGCAACGCGCTCCTTGCCCGTACCGCTCTCACCCGTCAGGAGCACCGTCGAGCTGACGGGCGCGATCTGCACGACGCGCTCGAGTGTCTCGATCATCGGGTCGGTCTCACCGACGATACCGGTGACGCGACGCAGCCGGCCGCGATCGATCAGCCTGCGCCCGACGAGCACCACATCGGCCAGGTCGGCGG
>DATABQ010000119.1:0-3321 GCA_036259495.1 Longimicrobiales bacterium
GTGAGCCCGGGCCGCAGCAGGTGCGCATCCGGATCGAGGGTTGCGGCGTGTGCGGATCCAACCTGCCCGTGTGGGAGGGGCGTGAGTGGTTCCAGTACCCGCTCGAGCCGGGCGCTCCCGGACACGAGGGCTGGGGCATCATCGACGCGGTCGGCAGTGAAGTCGACGAGCTGGCACCGGGTAACCGTGTAGCCGCACTCAGCTACCACGCGTTCGCGCGATACGACCTGGCGGACGCATCTGCAGTAGTCCGCCTCCCCGACACTCTCGCTGGCATTCCATTCCCCGGTGAGCCGCTCGGCTGTGCGATGAATGTGTTTCGCCGCAGCGATATACAGCCCGGACAGACGGTCGCGATCATCGGGATCGGATTTCTCGGCGCACTGCTGACGCAGCTCGCCACGCGTGCCGGTGCCGATGTGATTGCGGTATCGCGCCGTGATTTCGCGCTCGACATTGCACGAACGTGCGGCGCCAGCGATACGGTCCCGCTGATCGATCACCAGCAGATCATCGATCATGTCCGCGAGCGCACGGGCGGCATGTTCTGCGACCGGGTGATAGAGGCGACCGGCCTCCAGTGGCCGCTGGATCTGGCAGGCGAGCTGACGCGTGAACGCGGCCGCCTCATCATCGCGGGGTTCCATCAGGACGGTCCGCGGCAGGTGAACATGTTCCTCTGGAACTGGCGCGGCATCGACGTGGTGAATGCGCACGAGCGCGACCCGGGAATGTACGTGCAGGGCATGCGCGATGCCGTTACCGCCGTTTCGTCCGGCGCTCTGGATCCGGCGCCGCTCTACACGCATCGCTTTTCCCTCGCCGACACTGCTGCAGCACTGGACATGATGCGCGAGCGACCGGACGGTTTCATGAAGGCGCTGGTGGAGCCATGAGCACGGCGCAGCTCCTGGACACCGGCCTGCGCTCTCCGCGACTGGGGTTTCTCGGCACCGGCTGGATCGGTCGCGCACGCATGCAGACGCTGGCAGTGAGTGGCGCGGGCAGCGTCGCAGCCATTGCGGACACATCCCCGGAACGTGCAGCCGATGCACTCGCCGATGCTCCGGATGCCGTGCTGTGCGACTCACTCGACGCACTGCTCGACCAGGAGCTCGACGGCATCGTGATCGCAACACCGTCGGCGCTCCACGCGGAGCAGGCCGTGCTCGCGCTCGAGAGCGGCGTAGCCGTGTTCTGTCAGAAGCCGCTCGGGCGCACGGCAGCGGAAACCGCACGTGTGATCGATGCTGCACGCGAAGCGGACCTGCTGCTCGGCGTCGACCTTTCCTATCGCTGGACCAGTGCGATGCGTGCCGTGCGGGAGGCGGTGCGTTCCGGCGTCGTCGGTGACGTGTTCAGCGTCGACCTCGTGTTCCACAACGCATACGGTCCCGACAAGGGGTGGGCGCGTGACCCTGCCCTCGCGGGCGGAGGTTGCGCGATCGACCTCGGCATTCATCTCCTCGACCTCGCCTTCTGGACGCTGGACGCGCCGGTCGTCACGGCGGTGCGGAGCGAGCTCTATGCGCACGGCCGACGTCTGCCGCCCGGCACCGAAGCGTGCGAGGACTACGCAACCGCGACGGTAGAGCTGGCCGGCGGCGCGACACTGCGGCTGACGTGCTCCTGGGAAGTGAGTGTCGGCCGTGATGCGATTATCGACGTGACGTTTCACGGCAGCGACGGCGCAGTCGGGATGCACAACATCGACGGCTCGTTCTTCGACTTCGTTGCGGAGCAGTATCGCGGCACGTCGGTGACGCGGCTCACCGAGCCGCCCGACGCCTGGCCGGGGCGCGCACTGATCGAGTGGAGCCGCAGCCTCGCCGTAGGCGGCGCGTACGACGCGTCGATCGAGACCATCATCCCGGTCGCAGCCACGCTCGACGCGGTGCTCGGCCGATGAAGGTACTGATGACGACCGATACGGTCGGCGGCGTCTGGAATTATTCAGTGCAGCTGTGCAGTGCGCTCGGTGAGCGCGAAGTGAGCTTTGTACTTGCCACCATGGGTGCGCTGCTCTCACCAGATCAGCGGGCGCAGGTCGCGGCACTCACAAACGTGGAGTTGCACGAGAGTGCGTTCACCCTCGAGTGGATGGATGATCCCTGGAGCGACGTGGAACGTGCGGGCGACTGGCTGCTCGGCCTCGAGCGCGCCACGGACCCCGACATCGTTCACCTGAACGGGTACGTCCACGGGACTCTCCCCTGGACTGCGCCCGTCCTCATGGTCGGCCACTCCTGCGTGCTTTCGTGGTGGCGCGCTGTCCGAGGCGTCGATGCACCGCCGGTATGGGACCGCTACCGTGAGGCGGTGCGTGCGGGCCTGCGGGCCGCGCAGCTCGTCGCGGCGCCGACACATGCCATGTTGCGCGCGCTCTCGACGGAGTACGGTCCGCTGCCCCACGGCACCGTCATCCCGAACGGCTGCGAAGTCGTACCCGCGTTGGCTGGCGCGTCCCCGGCCGACGAATACGGGATCGACCTGGCTGAGATCGTTCGGCCGGTCGTGCTTGCCGCGGGCCGGACGTGGGACGAGTCGAAGAACATGGACGCGCTGGCGGCGGCAGCGAAGCACATCCGCGGTGAAGTGTGCGTCGCGGGATCCGATGTGCATCCGGTGCGCGGTCGCATTCGGCTCGAGGGTGTTCGTGCACTTGGCCACATCTCGCCCGATATGTTGCGGCAGTGGTACCGCCGCGCGTCCGTGTTCGTGCATCCGTCGGTATATGAGCCGTTCGGCCTCGCCCCCGTCGAAGCCGCACTCGAAGGCTGTGCTCTCGTGCTTGGCGACATTCCATCTCTGCGCGAAGTGTGGGGCGATGCGGCCGTGTACGTGCCACCACGCGATCCTGCAGCCATCGCCGCCGCAGTCAATGCGCTGCTGGACGACCCTGAGAGATTGGCCCGCGCTGCTCAGAAGGCGCAGCAGCGCGCTCGTACATTCACCGCTTCGCGCATGGCAGAGGCCTACCACCGGGCATATGGCACGCTCACATCGCGCGCGCTCACGTTGAAGGGAGCGATGACGTGCGTATCGTGATCTTCTGCCATTCGCTGGTGTCCGACTGGAACCACGGCAATGCGCATTTCCTGCGCGGCATCGCCTCCGACCTGCTGCATCGCGGGCATGACCTCGCCGTTTATGAGCCGCGCGACAGCTGGAGCCGACAGAATCTGACAGCTCAGCATGGCGCTCGGCCCATCGCTGCGTTCCACCGCGCTTACCCGGCGCTGGCATCGCAGCTGTACGACGCCGCCGATTTCGATCTGGAGGCGGCGCTCGATGGTGCAGACCTGGTGCTCGTGCACGAGT
>DATABQ010000120.1:0-2511 GCA_036259495.1 Longimicrobiales bacterium
TCGCGTATCCCAGATCGGCTCATCGATATCGCAGGTGAACGGATTCTGCGAATAGCAGCTGAAGCGCGCGAGCCATCCCTGCCGCGATGTATGCGGTACGGGCCGGAAATCGCGGATGACGGGCAGGTCCCGCGCGTCGAGCTCATCCACATCGAATCGCTCCCACGTCATCGCCTCGCGGACGATGCCTACGATCAGCGTCGCGGTTGCGATCATGAGCGCGGGGCTCGGTGTGAAGTCCAGCGTAATCTCGATTCGATCCTTGCGCGGTCTCACGCCGACGCCGGTGGACCGGCGATTGGTCGCCAGCAGCATCACCGGAACCGGCAGCACGTAGGTGAGCATGCGCGCGAGCGCCTCGATGTTGCGGCCGCCGCGTCCGCCGTCCGGCGGCTCATCGAAAGAAACGTTGTAGTGTGCGCTGAAGCCGGTGAGCGTGCTGTCGGTGCCGTGGCCGCGGTCCCACTCGTCGAGTTCCGAGCGGATGAAGTGAATGGACTCCCACAGTGAACGTCCGGCCCGTGCGGCGCAGCCACGCTCGATCTCGATCACCGGCGTGGCAACCTCGATCACGCCCGTGTCGAAGTACACGGCACCGCCGGTCGGCACATGGTAGGACGTGCCCTGCCTATGCATCAGGTTGCCGCGTATGAACTCACGCGGCGTGTGGAACACATCCTCCGGCCGTTTCTGTACGCCATCGACGACGAGCGCGAACTCGGCTTCCATGCCCATCGCGGCGAGGCGCGGCCGCTGCGACGCGGAATATGTTTCGTGCTTCTTCGTATGCTGCATAAACCCGCGTCTACTTCGTCACTGCGCATCATGGACGTGCGGATCGAACACGGTGTAGCCTAGATCCAGATGCAGATGATCGTCAGCCTGCCCGTCGTCCGGTCCGAATGGCCGTACCCAGACTCCCGGCAGCACGCGGCGCGCCAGTGCCGCGTACTTGTCGATATCGGGGCGGTTGTCCAGATACGTATCACCGATCCGGTATATGTTCGCGGCGGTGCCCCAGCAGTGCCGGGACGCGTGTCTGCTCAGCCCGTGTCCGGGCGAGCGATAGCCGCCATTCGCCGCGATGTGGACGTACGTCCCGACCTCGAGCCTGAACAGTTCGAGCGCCGTCGCGAGCAACAGAAGAGCGCACGGAATGTACCGCGGGAATCCCCGCAGCGCGGGCGCCTCCCGGACATCCACGCCGATCAACTCCCAGAGCATGAAATGCGGCGTCAGCGTGGTTTCCTTTGCCAGATCCCAGCTCTCGATCCGCAGGAACTGAGAGGGCAGGCGGTGCTCGCGGCCATGCTCATCCCGGCGAGTCGCACCCGGATCCAGAACGGCCCGCACGTCGCGGGGCAGGTCTTCCGCGGAAACGAGCGGGAGGGGCAGCGTAGTCATCCGCCCCCCTCGCACATGTACTCGTATATTGCGCGCGACATTCTGGCGATCGTCGCCTGGCGCCGCTCTCCGCCGTTCTCCCACTCCGTCAGGATCACGACGACATACGGCTTGCGGCCCTCGATGTAGACGATGCCTCCATCGTGGGCGACCGTGGACATTTCGCCGGTCTTGTTCGCCACCCTGGCCTCTTCGGGCAGGCCGGCGGGTATGCCGCTCCTGAAGCGCTGGTTGTGGAGGATCTCGAGCATCTGATCCGAAGCCTTTTCGGAAATGGCGCGGCGCTCCTCGATCAGGCGGAGCGCTGCGGCCAGACCGTCGGATGTGATGCGATTGTTGATGCCAGCCTCCCAGGCGGCCTCGTCCTCCACGCCGCGGCGCAGATCGATGCCCTGGAGGTTCAGCCGCTCGAGCGTCTGACGGATGTGCTCGACGCCGACGATGTCGAGGAGCAGATTCGTCGCGAGGTTGCTGCTCGTCACGATCATGTGCTCGGCAAGGTCACGGATCATCATCATCTTGCCGAGTGCCGCGTGCACTTCCGCGTTCGCATCCCGGCTGGACTGGACGCGGAACGGCTGCCCGTCCACAATGCTGAGGAAGCGGTTCCGTACGTGCACCCGCGAGTACGATTCGAAGCGGCCTTGTTCGATGGCATCGAACACACCGAGAAGCACGGGTACCTTGATCGTGCTGGCGGCGTGGAACCAGCGATCGCTGTTCAGGCACCATGCGGTGCGATGTTCGAAGTCGTACGCGGTGATGGCCAGAGCGCTCACTCCCGCGTCCGCGCCGATCTGGCGGATGAGATCCCGCAACACTGCTTCCTGCATTCTGTCCGTTCGGGTGTTTACCTGCTTGCTGCATGGCAAAATCGTGGCCACACTTGCCGCGTGCCAGCGGGTCCCGCACCTTGGCGCGATCCTGCAACACTGGAGTCCAAATGCGCCGGCTTTGTCTGCTGTCCGTCCTGACCCTACTGGCGTGCGGAGACACGCCGATTACCCCGGGTGAGCGTGTGGAGGCTCTCCGGGCCGTCGAGGTCGCCGAGGGTCTCGTCAATCCACTGCTCCTGACCGCACCGCCCGGCGATCCGCGCCTGTTCGT
>DATABQ010000121.1:0-5639 GCA_036259495.1 Longimicrobiales bacterium
TCGAGGGCGGCAAGCTCGCGGATCTGGTGATCCTCGACGGCAACCCGCTCGAGAATATCCGCAACACCAACACGATACGGTACGTGATGAAGAACGGTCGCCTCTACGACGGCAGCACACTCGATGAGGTGTGGCCGCAGCAGCGAACCGCGGCCCGGGAGCCGTGGCGCAACAACGCTCCGAGCGTTCAGAACGGCGTACGTGGAGGTGTGCGATGAGCGGCGCTCAGGACGTAGCAGCGCGAGCGGAGCGTGCCGCTGGTCGCCGCGGCGGTAGCGCGTGTGCTCGAGGGCGAACTGTGCTCGGCGCGATCGCAGCGCTCGCACTCTTCAGCGCACCAGCTGTCGCACAGGCGCCTGCCGGCGGGCCGGGTGGGCCGAACGCACGAGAGAAGCCGTTGCCGCTGGAGGCATCTCGACATGCGGAGTTCACTGCAACGACAGGCACATGGATGTCGCTCGACGTGAGCCCCGATGGCCGGACGATCGTGTTCGACCTGCTCGGCGACATCTACACCCTGCCCATCGAGGGCGGCAAGGCCACACGACTGACGGACGGGATGCCGTTCGATGCACAGCCTCGCTTCAGCCCGGACGGAGAGAAGATCGTCTTCGTCTCCGATCGGAGCGGCGGCGACAACGTCTGGACGATGACGCTCGACCTGCGCGACACGACCCAGGTGACGCAGGGCAACAGCGCTCTCTACGTTTCTCCCGACTGGTCGCCCGATGGCAAGTTCATCGTCGTGAGTCGCTCCGGCGGCCTCGGTGGCGCGGCCAAGCTGCAGCTGCATCACGTGGATGGACGCAGCCCGATTCCGCTGATCCGTACGCCAACAACGCTCAAGACCCTCGGCGCCGCGTGGAGCCCGGACGGCCGCTACATCTGGTACGCGGGCCGCAGCGGTGACTGGCAGTACAATGCACTATTTCCGCAATTCCAGATTTATCGCTATGACCGCGAGACCGGCAGCTCGACGACGATGTCATCCCGCTACGGCTCCGCGTTCCGCCCGGCCCTCTCACCGGACGGCAAATGGCTGGTGTACGGCACGCGCGAAGGCGCACAGACCGGATTGCGACTCCGTGATCTCGCGACCGGCGACGAGGAGTGGCTCGCGTATCCGGTGCAGCGCGATGAGCTCGAGTCACGCGCTCCGCTCGATGTGCTGCCCGGCTACAGCTTCACGCCGGACTCGCGCTTCGTCATCGTCTCCTACGGCGGCGAGATCTGGCGCGTGCCGGTCGATCGCAGTCCCGCCGCGAAGATCGCATTCGAAGCGGATGTGAAGCTCGACGTCGGGCCGGAAGTGAAGTTCGATTACGCGATCGATACGGACGAGAGCCTGGTCGCGAAGCAGATTCGCAACCCGGCGGTATCGCCGGACGGGCGGCGTGTCGCGTTCACTGCATTCGACCGGCTCTGGCTGCAGGACATCGCGATCAGCGACATCGGTGAGGTCACGCTGACAGGGACGCCGCGGCGCGTCACGAATGCCGAGATCGGCGAGTTCCAGCCGTCGTGGTCGCCTGACGGCCGATCGATCGCCTACGTCACCTGGGGCGACGGTGATGGCGGGCACATCATGCGGGTCGCGCCGACCGGAGACGCACGTCCGTCTCAGCTCACGCAGAGCGCTGCGCTCTACACGAATCTCGCGTGGACGCCTGACGGCTCGCGTATCGTCGCCACCCGCGCAGCCGCACGCGACCTGAAGGAAGGTGTGTCGAGCGGCTTCTTCCCGACGCTCGGCGGACAGTTCGTGTGGGTGCCGTCGGCGGGTGGTGAGCTGAACGTCATCGCACCCTCCGGCAGTCGCGATGTCGCGCATTTCCGCGCCGATGAGCCGGACCGCATCTACGCATACAGCCCGGTCGAAGGCCTGGTCTCGTTCCGGTGGGACGGCACGGATGCAAAGACGCACCTGCGCGTCGCGGGCTCGCCGTCAATGGGCGGCACGCCGCACGAGGATGAGCATCAGGTGCTGCCGCGGCGCGTGTTCCCCTTCGCTAAGGCGGAGCTCACACTCGTCAACGATGGCATGGAGCCGTCGATGCCGGGACCACCCGCGGGGCTCGTGATGATGGCGCCGCGCGGCGATTACGCGTTCGCCCAGGTCGGCAGCGACATCTACTCGGTCCTGATCCCGCAGATGGGCGGGCCCGCACCCGTCGTGAGCGTCGGCAATGTTGCGGGAGCACCGGTGCCGGTTCGCAAGTTGACGGACATCGGCGGCGAGTTCCCGTCGTGGAGCGCGGACGGCGAGCGCGTACACTGGGCGATCGGCAACGCATTCGTCACCTACGACCTCGACCGCGCACTCGCGATCGACGACAGCGTCAAGGTATTCCGTCAGGCGCAGAAGGACAGCGCTCACTATGCACGGACTGTCATCGACAGCCTCGAGGTGGTGCGCGCACGAGCGGACAGCGTGAAGAAGGAGACTGGCAGCATTCCCGATTCGCTGACCGCGCGCATCAATTCGCTGCGCGCCGATTCGGTGAAGGTGCGCGCCGACTCGCTCATCGCACGCGTCGACTCGATTCAGCTCAAGGCCGACTCGCTCCTGGCGCGTGCCGAGAAGATCAGGCTCGGCCAGGACACGGTCCCACCCGACACGACGGACGGCTACGAGCCGCACGAGCAGCGCATCACCGTCACCAGTGCCCGCGACGTTCCGCGTGGTACGGTGGTGCTGCGCGGCGGTCGCGTGCTCACGATGAAGGAGCACGAGATCATCGAGAACGCCGACGTGCTGGTACGCGACAACCGCATCGTTGCCGTCGGCCCGCGCGGCGAGGTGGATGTGCCGGCGGACGCGCACGTGATCGATGTCATGGGCAAAACGCTGATCCCCGGCTTCATCGACACGCACTATCACGCGCAGTGGCTCGTGCCGGAGATCCACCCCGGCCAGGCCTGGCAGTATCTCACGAGCCTCGCCTATGGCGTCACCACCACACGCGATCCCCAGACCGCGTCGACCGACATCCTGAGCTACGCGGATCGCGTTGCATCGGGCGGGATGGTCGGACCGCGCATCTATTCGACCGGACCCGGTGTCTTCTCAGGCGAGAACGTGCGCAACCTGGAGCACGCGAAGACGATTCTGAAGCGCTACGCCGAGTACTACGACACGAAGACGCTCAAGATGTACATGACCGGCAACCGGCAGCAGCGGCAGTGGATCATCCAGGCCGCGAAGGAGCTGGAGCTGATGCCGACCACGGAGGGCGGTCTGGACTTCAAGCTCGACCTCACGCATGCGTTCGACGGCTATCCCGGCATCGAGCACAACCTGCCGATCGCGCCGATCTTCATGGACGTCGTCGAGCTGTTCAAGGCGTCGCAGACTACCAACAGCCCGACGCTCCTCGTGTCGTATGGTGGTCCCTTTGGTGAGAACTACTACTACACGAAGGAGAACGTACACGACGATCCGAAGATGCAGCGCTTCATGCCCGAGGCCGCACTAGACGCACGCACCCGCCGCCGCGGCCCCGGTGCCGGCGGCAGCCCCGGTCAGGCCGGCTGGTTCCTCGACGAGGAATACATCTTCCCGCAGCACGCGGAGTTCACGAAGAAGCTGATCGAGAACGGCGCCCGCGCCGCCGTCGGCAGCCACGGACAGCTCCAGGGCCTCGGATATCACTGGGAACTGTGGTCCATGGCGTCCGGCGGCCTGTCCGCTCACGACGCACTCCGCGCCGCCACGATCTATGGCGCCGAGGCGATCGGGTTCGGGGCTGACATCGGAACGATCGAGGCGGGCAAGCTCGCAGACATCCTGGTGCTCGATGCCGATCCGCTGGCGGACCTCAGGAACACGACGAGCCTGCGGTATGTCATGAAGAATGGCCGGATCTATGACGCCGCTACGCTGGACGAGGTGTGGCCGCGCCAGCGGCCGCTGCCGGCGCAGTACTGGCAGAATGATGCACCGTCCGGTGTACGGGCAGGCGTCCGGTAACTCGTCGGACCTGGTTTCCAGGTTCCAGGTAGGCCGGTCCGGCTATCGGATTTCCACAGCTTTCGGATGCCTGTGCTGATAAATCGGGCAGAAAGTCGGGTCGGTGGCTGCAATTCTCCACGCAGTTGCCGACCCGCTCACGTTCGAGGGGTGCGCGATCGGCTCGGGTTGTCCATTATATCTGCCCGCCCCTGGCCGCCCCATAGCCAGATCGGCCTGATCAGAACCTGGAACCCGGGTCCGACGTGCAGGGCCTGATGCGCCAGCGAAACAGCCACACTACCCGGAGGATTCCATGAACAACGTGTACCGCTCCGCGCTCATTACGACGGCGTTCCTGATGGCCGGAGCAATGACCGCACAGGCACAGGATGGCAATCGCTCCGTCGAAGGCGGAGGCATTTCCGTCGAGGGCTGGACGGGCAGGATCGACGCACGCGCAGCCTCGAACGGCGAGACGATCGAAGACGCGCTCCTCGCGATGCACGGTGACGCACTGCACGTGAAGACCGGACCCGCGGTTACATACTGGAATCCTGCGAACACGGCGTCCGGCGACTATACCATTTCGGCTACGTTCACGGAGCCGCGCTACATGGAGTTGAACGATCACCCGCACCCGTACGGCATTGTCATCGCCGGCAATGACATGGACACGGACCAGCAGAGCTACCTGTACTGCGCTGCGAACGGGAACGGCGGGTTCATCGTTCGCGGCTTCGGCCCCGAACCGTTCCAGGTGAACGGGCGTCGCCCCGAGGCTCACGACGCCATCAACACGGCGGCAGGCCAGGGTCAGCCAGTGACGAACGAGATCGCGGTCTCAGTCCGCGGCGACAACATCGAGTGTGCGATCAACGGCACTGTCGTCGGCACATACCCGAAGGCCGAGCTCGTAACGGATGGACGGCTGACGTCGACGGATGGCATCTATGGTATCCGCTTCGCTCACAACACGGAAGGCACCGTAAGCGGTCTGAAGGTCACACAGCACTAGAGCCACCCGCCGCGAGCGACTGGCGCGCAAGTATTCGAGCATTGATAGAGGGGTCGGCGAGTTGCCGACCCCTTTTTCACGACCGGCGGAATCGCGCCAGTACACGACCGTTCCCGAGCAGCTCGAGCATCCCGTTGCGCAGCCGCCATTCGGTAGTGGCCTCGAGCGCTGCGGCGTAGGCAGTCTCGACTTCCATGCGGCCGGGGCACGCCATGCGCGTCATCCCGAGAACCCCGAAGCGAAGGGTGCTGGCGGTCAGCTCGTATTCGCCGCCGAACTGATTGCAGCCGGCGTTGCCGCTCGCCCTTCCGTCCGCGTGCAGCGTCAGCGTAGGCGCCCTGTTCACCTGCGTCGTGTCGACCGCTGCACCACCGACTTCGATGAGCGCCCACGTCGTCCCGATGGCATCACCCGCAGACATGTTGCCGTTCTGGCTGCACGCGAACGATATCGCGACCAGAACCGTCAGACCCGCCAGAGCACGTCCCCTCATCACCGCTCCTCCATTCAATCATTCGATACGCCTCAGGCACTCGACCTGGGGCAACGACAGGGCCAGGCTTCCCGATGGATGAATCCAGCAGCAGATCTCACTGTGCTGGCTTCGTGTTCGTCGTCGCTGCTCCGGGCGTGGCGCCCTGTAGCCGGTGCAACTGGACATACTCGACACCC
>DATABQ010000122.1:0-3543 GCA_036259495.1 Longimicrobiales bacterium
CCGCCTGCCCGATCCCACCACCACACCCACCGCCGAGAACGATCCCACTCCCAATCCCGCAACCATACGCATCACCCTCCCTGCAGCCGCAGCAGAAGCTCCTGCGCCTCCGTGAAGTTCGGCGCGATCTCGAGCGCACGCAGCACTTCGCTCCGCGCCTGCACCAGGTCCCCTGCCTCGAGCAGCGCCGCGGCCAGGTGATAGTGCGCGTCGGCGCGGTTCACCGGATTCAGGGCGAGTATCGCACGTCGCTCACGTACCGCCTTCGCAGGCCGATCAGTCGCCGAGTATAGCCTGGCCATGCGCTCGTGCACCGCGGCATCGTAGGGGTGGATGTACATCGCGCGCTCGAGCACGTCCGCCGCCCCGCGCGCGTCACCCGTCGCTTCAAGCAGATCCGCCAGCAGGAGATGCGCTTCATAGTCGCTCTCCCGCCGCTCGACGTGCGCCCGCAGCGCTTCGGTCGCCTGCGCGGCATCGCCTGCGCTCATGTGCGCACGATGCAGCACCATGTACGGCCCTGCCGCACCTGCGAACTCCGGATACATCTCGCGCGCGCGTTCCGCATCGCGCACCGCCTGCGCGAGCGCTCCCGCCGAGAGCGCGGCCTGCGCAGCGCGCAGCGCGTCCATGAATGGACCGCCGAGCTCCACCGGACCCGCTTCTGCCGCCGCGACCCGCGGCAACTCGATCGAGGCGAGCTGCGTCGCAAAGCGCGCGTGCAGGTAGCGCTCGAACTGGGCATCGAACGCGTCCGGCTCGGTCCGGAGCACATCGCGCAGCACCTGGTCGTGCGTCTTCCCCTCGCCGTATGCGCGAAGCATGTCGCGCAATGCGCCCGCGCCGTACTCCCGCTCGATCAGCTCCGCGACGAGCGACGCCTGATAGTAGGCATGCGCGATCTGCTCCGGATACTTCGGCCGCACGAATCCGGCATTGAGGTCGCTCACCGGCAGGATGCGACCGGTCTTGATGGCCGCGAGGAAGTCCGGCGAAGCGCCTTCGCCCCAGCCTTCGCGTGCACGACGCTCCTCCATCACGGAGATGCCTTCGGTCAGCCAGCGCGGAACGCGATGGTTGGATGCGGCGAGCGTCACGGCATGCGCGATCTCATGCCAGAGTGTGGACCCCCAGTTGAAGGCGCCGGGATCACGCGCAGCGGGCGAGTCGAGCGCGAGGATGTTGCCGAACGCGATGCCGAGCGCACCGAGACCGGCCAGGCCGACGCTGCGCACACTGAAGTCTGCATGGCTCGGATATACCTCGACCCGCACCGGCGGCTCGGGTTCCGAGCCATAACGCTCCGACAGCTCGTCGTACGCCTCTTCCGACAGCTCCGCCATGTACAGCTCGAGCACATCGGCTTCGTCACCGTGCAGGAACAGCTCGAAGCGATCCGTCGTCCGCGTGACGTACTGCGGATAGGTGTCGAGCAGGTCCAGCGTGTTCTTCACCCAAACGTTGTAGGGATCGCCGGTGAACGCGACATCGAGGCTGCTCCGCGCCGCCTCCACATTGCCGAGCCGGAGCTCCGTCAGTCCGATCAGCGCATGACCGCTCCAGTTCGTGGAATCGAGAGCGACTCCGCGCCGAGCGTGCTCGACCGCATCCCGGTAACGCCGATGCTGCACCGCCATCTCCGCCACCATGACGTCGAACGCGCCGTACCGCGGATCGAGCTCGAGCGCACGCTGCCGCGCATCCTCATACGCGTCGTCGTCGCCGCGCAGGAAGTGCACGGCGCCGAGCATCGCGAGCGCTTCCCTCGATGCCGGATTCACCTCGAGCGCGAGCTCCGCCTCTCCGGCCGCTTCGTCGTAGTCCTCCAGTCCGAGCAGGAGCTGAGCGCGGAATGTGCGCGCTGCGGGCGATGACGGATTGACTGCCAGGCTGCTGTCTACGAGAGCGAGCGCTTCGTCGGAGCCGTCGAACGCCTTCGCCTTCGCGAGACCGAGCAGCGCCCGCGGGTGGCGTGGGTTGGTCGCCAGCACATCCCGGAACAGCGCGGACGCTTCCGTGCTGCTGTACTTCTCGAGGAACAGCTCGCCCTCGAGCAGCTTCGGAAGCGCCAGCAGCGGGTCTGCACGCGCGGCTTCCTCATACGCGCGCACCGCATCGTGGAACAGTTGCGGGTCGCCCCTGCCGAGGTACGAAACCGCGGTCGCGACGGCTGCGAGATCCTCCGCCGTGCGCGCACCGCCGTCGTTGTAGATGTCGATGAACGCATCGAAGTCGCGAAGGGCTTCCGTGCGCGCGCCGCGCTCCCACTTCGCGACCGCGAGGTTGAGCCGCGCCGGTAGCGCATCCGGAGCCTGCGACGATGCGGCCCGGGCAAACGCCGTCTCCGCCTCCGACCGCTTCCCCCTCGCATACAGTGCCTCACCCAGCACGTTCGCGAGCTCGACAGGCACATCGCCTGGCGCTGCGCCGTTCGAGGCCGCACGCTCCGCATCCTCGTAGCGGCCGACCTCGAGCAGCACGCGCACGAGCAGGCGGCGCGAGGCTGGGTCGGCCGGTGAACGCAGCGCGGCTGCCGCTTCATCGTACCGTCCCGTCCGATACAGCTCGTGCGCCGAGGCCGCGGGCTCCTGCTGGCGCGCACATGCCGGCTGTGCGGCTGCCGCCGTGACCAGCACCATCCCCGCAGCGAACGCGGTGCGCATCACGATGCACCTCCCTCCAGCCGGCGGATCGCTTGCGCGTTCAGCGACAGCTCTACCAGAAGCTTCTCCAGCGCCGTGTCATACTCCGCGGCCGGCATTGTGTCCTTGCGCGCACGCAGTGCATCGAGTGCTTCCTCGATGCGCGCTTTCTCCTCGTACAGCGCGCGAAGCTCCGGCGATGCTCCCGCCGCCGCGGCGGACACGCTCCCCAGATGGAACGAGCCCGCCGACTGCGCGTGCGGTCCCGCCGTCGCCGTTTCCGTCACGCCCGTCCCATCCCCCACAGCGTCGAGCACTGCGTGCTCCGTCTGCAGCTTGTTGCCTCCTTCGTACTCCCGCTCGACCTCCAGCCGTGCGTAATCGAACGCCTCCAGCAGCGATACGCGGCCGTCCTTGTCCGTGTCCGCCGCATCGCCCGTCAGCGCGTTCGCGAAATGACGGCCGAACACCGTCTCGTTCGCCTCCATCCCCGACTTCGTCGCCGTGATCACGATCCGGTTCGGCGCCGCCAGGTCCTGAATGAACCCGCCGCTCGCACTCGTCGCGTTCACCACCGCGACCCGTCGCGTGCCCAGCTCATCGAGCAGCGCCGCGAACTGCTGCCCATTGATGTCCGGCCCCGGCAGGTTGATGCGCGACTCGCCTTCGCGATAACTCCCGTGACCGAAGATCACGATGAGCACCCGGTCGTCCGCGCCCGCACGGTCAGCGAGCGCCCGGATCTCAAGCTCGAGGTTCTCCCGTGTAGAGCGGCCTCGTATTCCCGCATGCGCCGCCGCATCTTCCGCGAGCCAGATCACGTTCGCCGCACCCAGCCCGTACCTCTCCATGACCGCGTCCGAAAGCCCCGCCCCCCACTCCAGGTAGTCGCGCGCAAACC
>DATABQ010000123.1:0-6349 GCA_036259495.1 Longimicrobiales bacterium
GCGTCCGGTGGCGCTGGCGCCGCCGCCGGCACCGGCGCCACTGCCGACCGCCGTCCGCCGCGCGATCGCATTGAACTCCCGCATTGCCACCTCCTGCTTCACGTGCCCCCTGTTCGCCACCACGTTCCGGCCACCGACCCACACATCGCTCACCACGTCCGGTGGCGCGCTGAACGCCAGCATCGCAGGCAGCGAACGCGCGTTCCATCCGGCGAGCGTCGGGTGCTCGAGATCGATGCCGGTGAAGTCGGCGAGCGCGCCAGGCTCCAGCGTGCCGGCAGGAACACGCAGCGACCGTGCGCCCGCCGATGTCGCCATTCGCAGCAGCGTCGGCGCCACCTCCAGCACGTCGTCGGCGCCGCGCGTGAGCAGGACCCGCTCCAGGCGGCGGAGCCGCTCGTTGTACTCGACGAGCCGCGCCTCCTCGAACATGTCGAGCATGGTCTGACTGTCCGTGCCGAGCGCTATGCCGGCCCCTGCACGCAGCAGATCTCCGCCGCGCAGGAAACCGTCGCCGAGGTCTCGTTCCGTCGTCGGGCACGCGCACACCGTACCGCCGCTGATCGCGAGCATGACCACCTCGCGATCGGTGATGTGCGTCGCATGCACGCCCGTGAACCGCTCATCCAGCACCCCTGCCTCGTCGAGCATCTCGATCGGTCTGCGGCCGAACGCCGCGACGCAGGCCTCTACCTCTGCAGGCTGCTCGCTCACGTGCATGTGGAGCGGCAGGTCGCGCGTGGCCGCCCAGGCGTGCAGCGTCGGGAGCCAGTCGCGGGGCACCGCCCGCACGCTGTGCGGCGCCACCCCCACGCTGACACGCGGCTGGCCCACGACATCGGCGGCGAGACGTTCCGTAGTCGCGAGGTACGTGTCCAGCGTCCCGGTGTCGAACCGGCGCTGCTCCGGACCCAGCGGCTCATCGATGCCCCCGGCCGCATAGCACGTGTTCAGCAGACAGATCCGGATGCCTGCATCCTGCGCCGCACCGATTACGCGACGCGCGAGCTCCGCCCGGTCGCCGTACGGTTTTCCGTCCGGTGCATTGTGCAGGTAGTGGAATTCGCCGACGGTCGTGATGCCCGCGCGCAGCATTTCGATGAAGCAGTAGCGGGATACATCGTAGATGTCCTCCGGCGAGAGGCGGAGCGCGGCACTGTACATCGCCTCCCGCCAGCTCCAGAAGTTCGCCACGGTCTCGTCCGCCGGGCGCCACTGTGTGCGACCCCGGATCAGGCGCTGGAACGCGTGCGAATGTGCGTTGACGAAGCCCGGCATCAGCGCGCGGCCGGGCAGCGGAACCGCGTCGCGCGAGTCCAACTCGAGGCTGTGCGCAATGCGCGTGATGCGCCCCGTTATTTCGTCGTATTCGACGGCCAGCCCGCTGTAGAAGACATCATCGCGATAGAGCAGGTCGGGAACGAGAACCGCCACGTCAGTTGCCTCGGAGGCCGAGCTCGAACGACACACCTGCGATCACCAGCGTTTGCCCGGCATCCTCCGTAAGCGGCACGCCGAGTCCCAGCGAGAAGTTCGCCGCAGTCGAAGCGCCGATGTCGCGATGGCGCCAGACGAGCGTCGGCATGTAGATCGCACCCTCACCCAGGTCATTGCCGATCGTGAACGTGACGAGCTGCGTCGTATACCAGCCCTGCTCGACCCCGAAGCGGCCGACCTGAACGTACGGCCCGGCCAGCGCAGTGGAGCCCAGCACACCGATACCCGATTCCCAGCCTGGCTCCGTCCGCCGCACCGGCTGGATATAGATATCGAGGTAGGACGTCGCGAGCAGTGCATCGACCGCATCGACACCGCTGTTCGCATCGAAGAGAACGGGTGCGAGCAGGAGCGGCAGCTGTATCCCGACGGAGCCGGCGGGGCCGTCACCCTCCGATGCCATCCAGGACCGGCGCAGCCCGCCGTACAGGCTCGGCAGGATACGGGCGGACGGGTCACCGACCTCCCGGTTGCGCCCGAGCGTCAGCGACAGCGTTCCGGACACGCCGTTCTCCTCGATGCGCGGGCCGTGCATCACGTGAGGCATGCACCCGGGCGTGAGCAGCGCGATCGCTGCCGCAATCGTGAGCCTCTGGAATCCGGTCACGCGTCCTCCCTCATCGGCAGGCGGATGTCGTGTCGCCGTGCGGTCTCCACGGCCGAGTCGTATCCCGCGTCCGCGTGGCGCGCGACGCCGATGCCCGGATCGTTCGTAAGCACGCGCTCGATACGCACACGCATCTCCGCCGTGCCGTCCGCAACCAGCACCTGGCCGGCGTGCAGCGACCGGCCGATTCCGACACCGCCGCCGTGATGGAACGACACCCACGACGCACCGGACGCAGTGCTGAGCAGTGCGTTCAGGATCGGCCAGTCCGCCACCGCATCGCTGCCGTCGAGCATCGCCTCCGTCTCACGGTACGGTGATGCGACGCTGCCTGTGTCGAGATGATCGCGCCCGATGACGACCGGCGCATTGAGCTCGCCGCTAGCGACGAGATCGTTCAGTGCAACGCCGAACTTCGCGCGGTCACCCTGGCCAAGCCAGCAGATGCGCGCCGGCAGCCCCTGAAAGGCGATGCGTTCACGCGCCATCGTGATCCATCGTCGCAGGTGATCGTCCTGCGGGAACAGCTCCAGCACCAGCTCGTCAGTGCGGTAGATGTCCTCGGGGTCGCCGGACAGCGCTGCCCAGCGGAACGGACCCTTCCCCTCGCAGAAGAGCGGCCGTACGTACGCAGGGACGAAGCCGGGAAACTCGAACGCTTCGGCATATCCTGCATCCCGCGCCTGACCGCGCAGATTGTTGCCGTAGTCGAACGTGATCGCGCCAGCGCGCATCATGCCGACCATCGCCTCGCAGTGGATGCGCATCGACGCCATCG
The DNA here is from genome assembly GCA_036259495.1 of Longimicrobiales bacterium. GTDB lineage: Bacteria > Gemmatimonadota > Gemmatimonadetes > Longimicrobiales > RSA9 > SH-MAG3. Next base: position 2,883 of record DATABQ010000123.1, read on the forward strand.
AACGGCGCACGTATTCGGCGGAGTCGCGCTCGCGCAGCGCGGCGGCTTCGTCGAGCGAGATGCCGGCGGGGACATAGCCGTTCAGCTCATCGTGCGCCGACGTCTGGTCCGTGAGCACATCGGGGATGATGCCGCGGCTGAGCATCTCCGGCAGCACTTCCGCACAGTTGCCAACCAGTCCGACGGAGACCGCCTCGCCGCGCGCTGCCGCCTCACGAACCCATGTCACCGCCTCATCCAGCGAGTGTGTCATGCGATCGCAGTACCGCGTCTCGATCCGACGCTCGATGCGGCGCGGGTCCACTTCCACACACAGGATCGACGCGTCCGCCATCGTCGCCGCGAGCGGCTGCGCCCCGCCCATGCCGCCCATCCCGCCGGTCAGCACCCAGCGCCCCCGCAGCGAGCCGCCGAAGTGCTCGCGCGCGACGGCGCCGAACGTCTCGTATGTGCCCTGGAGGATGCCCTGCGTCCCGATGTAGATCCACGAGCCGGCCGTCATCTGGCCATACATCATGAGCCCGGCACGCTCCAGCTCGCGGAAGCGCTCCCACGTCGCCCAGTCGCCGACCAGGTTGGAATTCGCGATCAGCACGCGGGGCGCGTGCGCGTGCGTGCGGAACACACCCACGGGGCGGCCCGACTGCACGAGCAACGTCTCATCATCGGCGAGGGTCCTGAGCGTGCGTACGATCGCGTCGAACGACGGCCAGTCCCGGGCGGCCTTGCCGGTTCCGCCGTACACGACCAGGTCCTCCGGCCGCTCGGCCACATCCGGGTCCAGGTTGTTCATGAGCATGCGCAGGGCAGCCTCCTGAGCCCAGCCGCGGCAGCTCATTTCGGTGCCGCGCGGGGCGCGGACCACCCGTGCCTGCGTAACTGCCATTCGCGTCTCCTGATCGTGCTCTGCGGACATGCCCAAGGTAGGCGGCTACCCGGCTGGCGTCCAATGGCCGCCGCCGGATACCTTCCGGCTGCGCCGCCCGTGAAACAGGACGTCCGCAGATGCGTATCAGTATGGCAGCGAACAGACTCAGCGGGAGCTCATGGCCAGAGAACAGAAGACACGGCAGACGTCCGCCCGACAGGCGAACACCAGGCAGGCGAAGCAGGCCGAGGAACACGGCGCCGGACAGGTGGCCTGGGAATGGCTCAAGTCAGGGATCATCGGGTTCCTCATCTTCATCGTCGTCCGCACATTCCTCATCCAGACGTTCACGATCGTGTCCGGCTCCATGGAGGGCACGCTGCTGGTCGGCGATTTCCTCGTGCTGAACAAGTCGGCGTACGGTGCGACCGTGCCCGGCACCGACATGAGGCTGCCCGGCTATGATGAGCCCGGGCGCGGCGACATCATCGTGTTCGAGGGCCACCACGAGCCGATCGACCTCGTGAAGCGGCTCATCGGCATGCCGGGCGACACGCTCGCAATGATCGATGGCGTCCTGTACCTGAACGGCGAGCCGCAGGAGGAGCCATACGCGCACCACACGCTCCCCGAACGCGACACGGGTCATTTATGGATGGAATGGCAGGAGGAGCACCTCGTCGACAGCGCGCGCGATGGCATCTACCGCCCGACCCGGGACAACTGGGGTCCGATCGTGGTGCCCGAGAACCGCTATTTCGTGCTCGGCGACAACCGCGACGAGTCGCTCGATTCCCGATACTGGGGCTTCATTCAGCCGGGCCAGGTGAAGGGACGAGCCGTCGCGCTGTACTTCTCCTACGACAACAGCCGAAGCGGCGGCATGCCCGTGCTCGGCCGCGTCCGCTGGAACCGTATTGGAGACCGACTCCGTTGACGCCCCGGCGGCCGTGACTCACAGCTCCGGCCGCCGCCCACCGCGCTGAATGATAAGGCTCTCCACCACCGCCGCGGCATGCGAGGAGCGCGATGATGGCGGCTAGGGCCGAAGACCCGCCGGGGCTGCGCATGCGCGAGCGGCTCGGTGCACTCCGCAACCTGCCGCCGTTCCTGCGCCTGATCTGGCGGACCAGCCCCACCTTCACGATCGCGACGCTGTCGCTGCGCTTCATGCGCGCGCTGCTGCCCATCGCTACGCTCTACATCGGCAAGCTGATCATCGACGAGGTGGTTCTGCTCGCGCAGCTGCCCGGGGCGCCTGCTGCTCTCGGCGGGTGGATCGAAAGCGGACTGCTCGGCCGCCTCGGCTGGCTGCTCGGCATCGAGCTGATGCTCGCTGTGTTCTCCGACGTCCTGGCGCGGATCGTCTCGCTGATTGACTCGCTGCTGTCGGAGCAGTTCACGAACGCGACGAGCATCCGGCTCATGGAGCACGCCGCCACGCTGGACCTCGAGGACTTCGAGGACAGTGAGCTGCAGGACCGCCTCGAGCGCGCGCGCCGCCAGACGATGGGCCGCACGACCCTCATGACTCAGCTGTTCGGCCAGGCCCAGGATGTGGTGACGATCACGACATTCGCCGCCGGGCTGATCCTGTACGCGCCCTGGCTGATCCTGCTCCTGCTGATCGCACTCGTCCCCGCCTTTCTCGGTGAAGCCCACTTCAATGCAGAAAGCTATTCGCTGAACTATCGGCGCACACCCGAGCGCCGTGAGATCGATTATGTGCGTCATACAGGCGCCAGCGTCGACACCGCGAAGGAAGTAAAGATCTTCGGGCTGAACCGGTTCCTGATCGAGCGATACCGGCGGCTCGCGACGGATTTCTACCACGCGAACCGCCGACTCGCGATACGCCGCGCCACGTGGGGCAGCGTTCTCACCACCATCGGCACGCTCGGCTACTACATCGCTTACGCCTACATCGCCTGGCGGACGCTCGCCGGTGAGTTCACGATCGGTGACCTGACGTTCCTCGCCGGTTCCTTCCGCCGTTTGCGCACCCTGCTCGAGGGATTGCTCATCGGATTCTCACAGATGGCAGGACAGGCGCTCTACCTCGATGATCTGTTTTCGTTCTTCGAGATCGAGCCGGAGATCCGCTCGCCCGAGCAGCCGCGCCCGTTCCCGTCGCCGATCCGCGATGGCATCGTGTTTCAGGATGTGGGGTTCCGCTATCCGGGCGCGGAGCGCTGGGCGGTGCGCCATCTGAGTCTCGAGCTGCGCGCGGGCGAGGTGCTGGCGCTGGTTGGAGAGAATGGAGCCGGAAAGACGACCGTCGTGAAGCTGCTCACGCGGCTGTACGACCCGGATGAGGGCATGATCCTGCTGGATGGCCACGACCTTCGCGACTACGATCTGGACGAGGTGCGCGCGAACATGGGCGTCATCTTCCAGGATTTCGTCCGCTTTCACATGACAGCCGCGGAGAACATTGCAGTCGGCAGCATTGATGCGCTGAATGACCGGGCACGCATCCAGGATGCTGCACGGCGCAGCCTCGCGCACGAGATGATCGAGCGACTGCCGGACGGCTACGACCAGGTGGTCGGAAAGCGCTTCCGAAGCGGCGTGGATCTGTCAGGCGGTGAATGGCAGA
>DATABQ010000124.1:0-3764 GCA_036259495.1 Longimicrobiales bacterium
CGAGCCTGCAGGATTACGAGGCGCTGACCTGGCTTTTGCTGGTGGTGCCGGCGTTCCTGTGGGCGTACGAGCGGGGCTGGCGCGGCATCGCGACGGCGCTGGCGTTCGGTATGGCGGCGGTCACGCTGACGTACGTGATGACGCAGCTGATCGGCAGCACGGTGCCGGATCTGCTGCTGCCGGTGATCGCGGCGTACGTGGCGATCACGCTGTGCATCGGCGTGTTCGGCGACCGGGTGTCGCGCGGTGGTTTCGACGCAGCGGCGGACATGCGCGCGCTGAACGATCCGGCGACGGGGCTGCCGAATCGGACGCAGGCGGAGCTGCACCTGGAGCTGGAGTTCGCTGCGGCGCTGAAGGGGCGGCCGCTCACGATCGTGCTTTTCGACATCGACGAACTCGCGAAGTACAACGCCCGGCACGGGCGTGCGGCTGGCGACGGGGTGCTGCGCGGCTTCGCATCGATCGTGCGGCAGCACACGCGGCGCATGGATCTCGGTTCACGTTACGGCGAGGACGAGTTCGTGTCGGTGCTGGGCGGATGTGTGACGGAAGGCGCCGTGATCTTCACGACGCGCCTGCTCGAGCGGATGCGCGAGGCGGACTCGACGATCGCAGTGCCGACCGTGAGCGCGGGCATCGCTTCCTTCAATCCGCAGATGACGTCGCCCGCGGACCTGGTCCGTGCGGCGGAGTCGGCGCTGCAGCTCGCAAAGACGGAGGGCGGCGATCGGTTCCGGGTGTACGGCGGTGGGACCGCTGGAGTCGCACCGGTCACGGACCTGGAGACGCATGCCGAGGCCGAGGCCGACAGTGCAGCCGCGACGGAGGCAGTCGTCGTGGCCACGGATCCGCATGCCGGCGCAGCGGGCGACATTCGCGACTTCGCAGCGAAGAACATCCCTGCAACCGCGGATCCGACGCCCGGACGGGGGCGCTCGGCGTTCCTGCTCACGTCGGATCCGGATGCGCGGACGCGCCTCGCCGGGTTCCTGCGCGAGCAGGGTTTCCAGCTGATCGAAGGCATCGCACTGCTGGACGCGTTTGCGACGCTGCGCAGCGATTTCGACCTGGTGTTCGTGGACGTTGCGCCGCGCGCGCCGGCGGTGGCGGACCTGGTCCGCGAGATCCGCACGCGCTCGCCCACGACGCGCGTGATCGGCATTCCGCGCACGGACCATGGAGCATTGTCCCCGGAGACGCTGAACATCCGCGTGGACGCGCACTACATCCCGACGACGGACGTGGAAGCGCTCCAGCGGCAGACGGCCGAGCTGCTCGCGGAGCGCGATGCGCTTCAGGCATCGCTGCTCAGGCATCGCCAGCTGTCGGATGAGATCCGCGCCAAGGATCGCGAGAGCCGCGCAGCGCTGGAGGCGAGCGAGGCGAAGTATCGCTCGGTGGTGGAGACGATTCAGGAGGTCATCTTCACGACCGATGCGAACGGTGCGCTCACGTTCGTCAATCCTGCGTGGACCGCGATCACGGGGTACGCCGTCGAGGAATCGCTCGACCGCTCCGTGTATCAGTTCATGGAACGTGATGACCGGGACGCGCTGCTGTCGCAGCTCGCGATCGCGCTCGAAACGGGTGAGGCGAGCCTGCGACACGAGGGGCGCTGGCGCACGCGCGAGGGCGAGACGCGGTGGATCGAGATGCGGCTGCAGCTCGACACGGGAGCGGAAGGCCTGCTCGCGACGTCGGGCGTGCTCGCCGATGCGACGGAGCGACGCATGGCGGAGGATGCACTGCGTCAGAGCGAGGAGTATTTCCGGTCGCTGATCGAGAACTCGACGGACATGATGGCTGTCATGAACACGGACGGCACGGTGCGGTACGTGAGTCCTGCCGTCGGGCGAGTGCTCGGCACGCCGCCGTCGGAGTGGATCGGCACCAACCCCTTTATCGGCGGCAACTCGGAGCACGACGTCAGGCAGCGCGAGGTCTTCGACGAAGTGGTCGCCGTGCCCGGATCGAGCAGGACCACGCAGGCACGTGCACGTCATATCGATGGAGAGGTGCGCCACCTCGAGATCACATGGCGCAACCTCACTCAGGTGCCGGGCGTGGAGGGGATCGTCGTGAACGCGCGCGACGTGACCGAGCGGCACGAGTCGGAGCGTGCACTGCGCCAGAGCGAGGAGCTGCTGGTGCGCGCGCAGAAGATGGATGCGATCGGCCGGCTCGCGGGCGGCGTCGCGCACGACTTCAACAACCTGCTGACCGCGATTCAGGGTCATGCCGACCTGCTGCTGAGCGACATCGACAAGGAGGCGCCGATCCGGCCGGACCTCCAGGAGATTCGCGACGCTGCCGATCGCGCCACTTCGCTCACGCGGCAGCTGCTCGCATTCAGCCGTCGTCAGGTGCTGCAGCCGCGCGTGCTCGACGCGAATGGCGTCGTGACCGACATGGAGCGCATGCTGCGCCGGCTCATCGGCGAGAACATCGTGCTGGAGACGCAGCTCAGCGACGACGCCGGCTGTGTGCGCGCCGACCCGACTCAGCTCGAGCAGGTGGTGCTGAACCTCGTCGTCAATGCGCGTGACGCGATGCCGGATGGAGGCAGCGTCGTCGTGGAATCGGAACGGCGCACGTTCGATCGCGGTGACGAGCTGCCCGCGGAGCTCCCTGCCGGCGAGTACGTCATGATCACCGTCAGGGACACCGGCGGCGGCATGCCGGACGCAGTCGCGGCACGGGCATTCGAGCCGTTCTTCACGACCAAGCCCCCCGGCCAGGGCACCGGCCTCGGCCTGTCGACCGTCTACGGAATCGTGAAGCAGAGCGGCGGCCACGTCTGGCTGGCGAGCAAGCCGGGCGAGGGCACGGCCGTGACGATCCTGCTGCCGCGCGTCGAAGAAGAGGCGGAATCGAATACGCTGCAGCCGGCGGTGAACGGCACGGATGCGGACCATCACGGCACCGAGACGATTCTGCTCGTCGAGGACGAGAAGAGCGTTCGCGATCTCGCACGTCGCATCCTCGAGCGCCGCGGCTACAACGTGATCGCCGCGAGCGATGGCAGCGAAGCGCTCGAGCACGTGGAGCGCGAGGAACAGCACATCCACCTGCTCCTCACCGACGTCATCATGCCCGGGCTGAACGGGCAGGATGTCGCGCAGCGGGTGCGCGCGCTGCGACCCGACATCCGCGTGCTCTTCATGTCCGGCTACAACGAGGAAGCCGTCCTCCGCCACGGCGTGCTCGCGACGGGGACCGGCTTCATCGAGAAGCCGTTCTCACCGTCGAAGCTGCTGGAACGGGTGCGCGGGATCCTGTCGGCGGAGTAGGCGGGAGCGGGACTCCGCGAATCGCATGATGCGAAGGCTCCCGCTCCGATGTGCAGGTGTCAGAAAACGATGCCGACCGCCAGCGCTTCGCGGTCGCCGATCGAGGCGCCGAAGCGGATGGATTTCCCTGCGAGCGGACCGCCTCGCATGAGTCGCAGGTCGAGGCCCAGGTCGACCGCGATGCCCAGGTCGAGATCGTCGTCGTTGTCGCCGCCGAACAACGCATCCAGTACGACACGGGGAGTCACGTACGGTATGAAGCGCGCATCCTCCCCCTGGAACGACGTGCCGAGTGTCAGACCGAGCGGCGCGCTCAGACGCACGCCATCGCCGATGCCGGCGCCCGCCCCGGCCACCCAGTCGATGTCGATTGGAAAGTCGCTCGATGCCGTGTTGATCGGGCCCATGAAATCGACGCCGCCGAAGACGCTGAGATCCTCGTCGCCACTGCCTTCCGCCAGACCGACACGC
>DATABQ010000125.1:0-2394 GCA_036259495.1 Longimicrobiales bacterium
AGGGCATTCGTCAATGAGGATCGAGACGATGATGTGCCGCGTGTGCACTTCACGCTGCCGCCGTTCAGGGATCCATCGTATCCACGTGCAGCTGCGCTCGCGCTGATCGAGGCAGCCTGCGACGGACACACGTCCGACGCCGAGGAGGCAACGGGCTATCGGTTCGGCGAGCCGGCGCTGCACGTACATGTGCGTGCGCTGCTCGAGCAGGAGGAGGCGCGGCCGGAGATGGAGCAGGACCGTCGGCTGATCACCGTCGCAAAGCGATTCCTCCGCGGCGGGATTTAGTCGAGTGTCAGCCATGCAGTCGAGGTTCAGCCGGGGATCCCGCGCCAGAACGCAGCCGCGCGAGCCAGCCGCGCGGACAGCTCCGGCAGCTCGTCCGGAGTGACCACGTCCGCGAACCCGCACGTGGGACATACCAGCAGAACATCCCCCGCCACGGCATACGGCTCGAGCAGGTAGTGGTCGGCGCCCTCGGGGCACGTGAACGGGCGCAGCGCCTCATAGCGCTGGTATCGGCGCAGCATGGCAGCGCCGCGGCGGGCGGCGGCGGATCCGTCAGAATCGATCATCTCATTTCCGGGCCGTTGCATGTGTCGACACTATACACTGCCATTGTGCAGGGTTCTTGCACAGTGCCGGCGCAACCGGAGGTGACAGGAGTGAGTGTCGAAGGCGGCGAAGACATCAGGCAGGCGCTTCTCGATGCAGCGGCGGTGCGTCCGCTGGTTGGCGGCGAGACGGATGACCTCATCGAGGATGCCGCTGACCGCATAGCGGAGCTCCTGACCAGCATCCAGGGACCGGAGCGCTGGACGCTCTTCGACGAGGCGCTCGCACGCATGGCGACGCCGGGTGCATCGCTGCGCAAGCTCGAGAAGCGGATCCGCCAGGCGGCAATCGGCGCGGCCGGCTCCGCGCGTGCGCGGGCGGTGGTGGATCTCGCGCCGGAAATTCGCATCGATGACCTCCGCGGGACCGTCCGCTTCAGCATCGCGGATGAAGAGGAAGTCGTCATCGACGGTTCCACGTACACGGTGCCGATCGTCGGGCAGCTCCTCGGCGGCGCACTGGAGCGCTCGCTCTTGACGCGCGATGCCGCTGAGTTCGTGGAGGAGGCACGGCCGGCACTGCGAGCACAGCTCGAACTGGCGCGTGAGGAGGCCCGGACGGCGGCCGCGCAGATCGATCGCATCGTCGGGGAGCGGATTTCACGGCCGCTCTATGATGCGAGCGGGTTGCGCCGACTGGTGCTGCGCGCGATACGGGATGCGGACGACCTGCCGGCTGCGCTCGAGGAGATCGAGTATCGCATTGCACCGCTCGATCGTGAGGCGGGTGAGCGCGAGCGCGTCCGCGTGCTCGTCGAGGAGCGCGGACTCATCGCGTACCGCGAGTACTTCCCGATCGCACGCTCACTCGGGCGCGAGCTCATCATGTATGCCGGGCCGACGAACAGCGGCAAGACGTGGCGGGCGCTCAATGAGCTGGCCGAGGGAGAGTCCGGCGTGTACCTCGCACCACTCCGCCTGCTCGCGCTCGAGGGCCAGGAGGAGATCGAGAAGCGCGGCCGCACGTCCAGCTTCATCACGGGCGAGGAGCGCGACATTCGCGAGGGTGCACAGTTCATTGCAAGCACGATCGAGATGATGGACTCGCGCCGCGTCGTGAACGTCGCTGTGATCGACGAAGTGCAGCTGCTGACGGATCGCGACCGTGGATGGGCCTGGTGCCAGGCGCTGGTCGGGGCACCAGCACGGCGCGTGATCATGACGGGCTCACCGGACGCCGTGCCGCTCGTGCGTGCGATGGCGGAGTACCTGCGCGAGCCGCTCACGGTGCACACGCTCGAGCGATATGTGCCGATCGAGCCGGCGCCGCATGCTATGTCACTCTCAGAGATCGAACCCGGCACGGCCGTCATCGCATTCAGCCGACGCGATGTACTCGCGCTCAAGGCGGAGCTCGAGTCGAAGCACCGTGTGGCGGTGATCTACGGCAATCTCACACCGGAGGTCCGGCGCGAAGAAGCGCGACGCTTCCGCTCGGGTGAGGCACAGGTGCTCGTCAGCACGGACGCGATTGCCATGGGTCTGAACCTGCCGATCCGCACCGTCTGCTTCTCCACACTGCAGAAGTGGAACGGTGAGGAGGAGGTGCAGCTGGAGCCGTGGGAGATTCTGCAGATCGGTGGGCGTGCCGGCCGGTTCGGCCATTACGAGCTCGGCCACGTCGGTGCGCTCGACCGTCGCGATGCGCGGCGCATCGCGCAGGTGTTCGCGGAGGAGTACGTGCCGCCGGAACGCGCGATCAGCACGAAAGTCCGACCGGGCGCCGATCACATTGCCGTGATCGCGGAAGGCCTGCACACGAAGCGAGTGGGCCGCGCGC
>DATABQ010000126.1:0-4047 GCA_036259495.1 Longimicrobiales bacterium
CGTTGTGCCGCATCACCTCCCGTCACACCAACAGTTCCCGCGAACAGAGCCTGAGCGTGCGGACCGTGCCCATGTGGCAAACCGCGGCCGCCGGCCGGCCAAACAGACGTTTCTAACGTGCGGGCAGCTGGAACTCGAAGCAGCTGCCCCGGCCCACGACGCTGTCCGCACGAATGCTTCCCCCGTGGGACTCGACGATCCCCTTGGCGATCACGAGGCCGAGCCCGGTACCGAACCGCCTCGTCCGGTCGGCCTGCCAGAACCGGTCGAACACGTGGGCGAGATCATCGGCGGGGATTCCGGGCCCAGTATCGGTTACGGAGACCTCGAAAGCGTTGGAGGTATGGCGGGCCCGCACGGATACCCGGCCGTTCGCGGGCGTGAATTTGACGGCATTGCCGATGAGGTTCGAGAACACCCGCATGAGCTGCTCACGGTCGCACTCGATCGTGCCGAGATGGGGCGCGTGCTCACGCGTGAGCAGAATGTGGTGCTCGTCTGCCTGCGGCTGGAACATCTCCATCGCTTCATCGAGCAGGTTGCGCAGCCGCACTGGGGCCAGTGAGATGGGGAAGTTGCCTGTCTCGAGGCGACCGATGTCGAGCAGCTCGCCAATGAGGTGGTCCATGCTCTCGATGACGCGATAGATGAGTTCCGCCTGACGTTCGCGCGCCTGGGCGGATATGCCGGGTTCGGCCATGGAGGCGGCACTGAGCTGCAATGTGTGCAGCGGGTTGCGCAGGTCGTGCGCGACGACTGCCAGGACATCGTCACGCATCCGGTTGGCCCGCTCCGCGCGCGAGCGGGCCTCCTGCTCCAGGGCGAGGAGGTGTTCGGCGAGCTCGTGCTCGGCGGCTCGCGCGTCATCGTAAGCCTTCTGCTCTGAGATGTCCTCCGCTACTCCGATAAAGAACGCGACCTTGCCCGAAGTATCTCGAACGGCAGAGACGATGACGCGTGTCCAGACGAATGAGCCATCGCGCCGCACGAATCGCTTTTCGAGTCCGTAGCTCGGTATCTCGCCTGCCAGGAGACGTGCGTTGGCCGAAGCGCACGCGTGCCTCTCCTCGTGATGCGTGATTTCGTCGAATGAGAGCGCCAGCAGCTCTTCGCGTGGGTATCCGAGAATTGCGCACAGGTGTGCGTTTACGAGGAGGAAACGCCCGTCCGCGTCAAAGTGCGCAAGTCCGACGGGCGCGAGCTCGATCGTGGCGCGCAGGCCGCTGATCTCGTCCGCACCGGTGTCTGCAACCGCGATGACGTTGTCTCCGTGGGGATCTCGATAAGCGTGGTGGGATGCGTGGGTACTCATGAGAAACCTGCCTGCTGAAGCCCTGAATGCACAGCTCAGGAACGCTGCAAGATCAGGACTAGCGAGGCGGTGTTTTCAGGCTGTTCGTCCCGCGGATGACGCCGGTGATGACAGTCGAGACGGGAATGTCGTCAAGCCGCGGCGGCACACGTGCTTCGGCTGCTGCATCCAGTACATAAACACGAATGCAGGGGACGCTGTCGCACAGCGCCTGGCCCACACCCTGTACACCCTCTATGCGCATGAGAGCGGGTGTGTGCTGCGCCAGCACCTTTTCAATATCCATCGTGTTCCCCTCCTGTCCATATCGATCGCTGTCCCTGCCACACGCGCTCATCAGCAAAGCGATTGTAAGCACGAGGCCGGAGCGGGCCGCTGAACGAGCCGGCCCGCCACTTTCCCTGCATGCTGCCAGAGAGGTCAGGAGCAGCGCAGCCACCTGCCCTTGACGGCGCAGTTGACCGTCTGCGATGTCGCATCGCTGTTGCCGACTGCGTCTGTCACGGTGAGCGTGACCGTGTAGTTGCCCGCAGCCGGGAACGTGTGCGACGGACTGGCTTGTGTGGAGCTGAATGCACCACTCCACGAGCGTGCCGTCACTCCCACGTTGTCGGTGCTCTGATCACTGAACGAGCAATCGGCCCTGTTGCAGGAGTACGAAAACGCGGCGGTCGGCGCGGTCGTGTCATCGCCCGTGGGCGGCGGATCGACAGTGCCGCCATCGCCTTCGGACACATCGATGGATACCCCGAAGCGTTGGAGCACGGGCCCGATCGGGTTGGCGAGGGTGCGCGTATCACTGCCGGCATACAGAAGGCCGACGAGCTGCTTGTTCGTATCGTTCGTGACGATCAGTGAGCCCGAGTCGCCGCCGGCACTGAAGGAGCCTGGCGATATGCCGATCTGGCCCGTGAACGTTGCAGCCTCCGCGCAGGAGAACATGCCGCGAGGTACGTAGCAGACGCTTACGGTCACATTCGTCTCGGTGACCGTGCCTGTCGTGTGTCCTGTGGTGCGACCGAACTTCTGCACGCCCTTGTTGAGCAGACCGCCGCCATAGACTGTGGTTCCCGGTGCGCCGTACGCGTCATCGGGTGTACGTCCGAGGAGATCACTCCCGTTTACAAGTGCAATTGCAGCATCCATCGTGTTGCTGCTGCCCCCCATGACGATCGGCTGGAAGTCGGCCAGCGTGCCGATCTGGTCGGCGGAGGTGCCGCCGTCGAACGGCCCGGGCTGAAGCGTGGCGTCGCCGATGCTCGCATTGTTCGAGTTCGCGAGCACATGATTGTTGCTCAGGATGTAGACGTTGCCGCTGCCGTCCTTCACCTTTGCTCCGATCGTGCCAGCAGTGATGTCGGGATGTCCCACGGAGAACCCGGACGGCGCAGGCCGTGAACGCTCGGTCGGCATCGCACGCACGGCGTCGATGCGGCCAGTCGCGACGACATCGACATCATAGCCCTCCAGCCGTCGAGGCAGTCGCGCGGCGGCAGCGTGATTCGGTGTGACTGCGTAGACGACGATGGACTCACCGGACGCCGAAACCCGGACGCCCGTCCCGACGATTCCGTCGCGGCGCATCAGGTCCGGAGTGTGTCGGTTCTGCACCGCGATGATGTTGGGTGAGGCGCGTACGGCGACGGGTGCAGCGTCGAGCTGCTGTGCGGGCTCGAGCGGCTGGGGCCGGTTGTCCATGCAGGCTGCCGCGGAGAATGCGGCGAGGGTAACGGCAAGGAACGATGTGCTGCTGCGATGCATCTGTCCTCCATCGTGACGGGGTGCCCGAACGGGCACTGCGGTGAATGGAACGTCGCAGGCTTCTGCGACGTGATACGGGCGTGCGCAGGCGCCCGATAACGATCACGCAGGAGGCGGAGCCCGATGGGTGCGGGGGGAGTCCGGTTATGCCGCCGGCGAATGAAGCTGGACAGATGTGAACCGCGGCAGCGGCGCCGGGGGAGAACCGCGCGACGGACGGCGCGCGAAGGCAGCGAAACCTGTCGCAGCATACATCGAACCCCGCGCCCGCGAAAGGCCTGCGTGCTGCACGATCACAGCGACTGGAGCAGCTCGGCGTGCACGGCCTTGGTCTGCGGTGATGGATTCACACCGAGCTCCTCGGAAATGAGAGTTCGGCAACGTTCGTAGACGCGGAGCGCTTCGGCGGTGTTGCCGGCAGCGGCATGGGCACGCATGAGGAGCTGATAGGCTGTTTCGCGGAACGGTTCGAGCGCCACGGCTTCGCGAGCGGCTTCGACGGCGAGCGGGTACTCGCCGTTCCACAGGTAGACCTGCGTGCGGCATTCGAGTGCGCGGATGAGTATGCTGGCGAGTCGCTCCCGCCGCTGGTCCACCCAGCGGCCCTGCTCGCCGGCGAGGAACGGACGTCGTGCGATGTGGTGTGCGACTGCAGACGGTCCGTACGCGCGCGCGGGATCGCCTGCGCGCAGTGCCGATTCGGCCTCGTGGATGCTGTCCGCCGCCACTTCATGGTCGATCCACGTACCTGCCGGCAGGCGCAGCTCGTGGCAGCCATCGCGCGTCGACAGGACGCGGCCGCCATCGAGATGCGCGCGTCCGAGCAGCGATCGGAGCTTGCTCACGATGGAGCTCAGCGCGGTATCCCATGACGGCGGCAGCTGCTGCGGCCAGAGCGCATCGGCCAGGGTGGTGCGGGGGACGGGGTCGTTCCGCTCACCGGCGAGCAGTGCGAACGCGACGCGCGCCTGCTG
>DATABQ010000127.1:0-2622 GCA_036259495.1 Longimicrobiales bacterium
ACTGGTCTCGGTCGAGTACCAGTTCACCGGCGACAGCGCTCATGCCGCCGGTGCGCCGTGGCGGGGGCACAGCGCTCTCGACGCGGTGGAGCTGATGAACATCGGCTGGAACTTCCGGCGCGAGCACCTGCACCCCAACCAGCGTTCCCACTACACGATCAGTGACGGCGGCGATCAGCCGAACGTCGTGCCGGCGAGCGCGAGTGTGTGGTACTACATCCGCGAGATCGAGTATCCCGACATCAAGCGCAACTTCGACATCGCGGTCGAGATCGCGGACGGTGCTGCGATGATGACGGATACCGAAGTGTCACACCGCATCCTCGGGACGGCGTGGCCGCGGCACTTCAACCGCGTGATCGCCGAGACGATGCACGAGCACATCCGCGCAGTCGGTCTGCCGGAATGGTCGGAAGCGGACCAGACGCTCGCGCGTGCAGTGCAGAAGGAGGTCGGCGGACGTGAGCGCGGCCTCACCACCGAGCCGCCGGACTCGCTGAGCGGACCGCCGCGCCAGCGTACCAGCGGCGGCTCCGACGACATCGGTGACATCTCATGGGTGGTGCCGACCGTCACATTGCGGTTCCCGTCCAACATTCCCGGGCTGCCCGGCCATCACTGGTCCAATGCGATCGCGATGGCGACTCCGATCGCGCACAAGGGCGCCACCGCCGGAGCGAAAGTGATGGCTCGTACCGCGCTCGAGTTCTTCCTGAACCCGCAGCTCGTCGAGGACTCCTGGGCGTATTTCCGCGACGTGCAGACGAAGGACATGCAGTACACGCCGTTCATCACGGCTGATGACCCGCCGCCGGTATGGCTGAACACGCAGATCATGCAGCAATTCAAGCCGCAGCTCGAGCAGTTCTACTACGACGAGACCCGGTTCGATACGTACCTGGAGCAGCTCGGGATCACCTACCCGACGGTTCGGACCAGGAACCCACTTTGAAAATTGGCCCGGCGGAGCAGGGCCGTGTCCCCACGGCCCACCCGCCAGCCCGCAACCGCGCCACTTTCATGGGCGGACCGGCCAATTTTCAAAGTGGGTTCCTGGTCCGGTGGCGGCGGCGCGAATGCACTACGCTCAGCACCAGCCCCACAACGGTCAGCGGAAGCACGAACATCAGCATTGCGAGTCCGAACGCGTCCAGCGCGTCGTGCTGCGTAGCCTGGAGGATCAGGAACGCCGTGTAGGCGGCATAGTAGCCGAGGAACAGCAGCCCCTCGATGCGGCCGATGCGGAAGCCGGTAAAGAACACCGGCAGCGTTACTATCGCGACACCGATCATGATCGGCATGTCGAAACGAAGCATGCTCGATGCGACGTTCACGCCGTCCGGCGCCAGCAGACCGCAGATTCCGAGGATCGCCAGAATATTGAAAATGTTGCTGCCGACGACGTTGCCGACGGCGATGTCGCGCTCACCGCGGATCCCTGCCATCACCGACGTCGCCAGCTCGGGCAGCGATGTGCCGGCTGCAATGATCGTCAGGCCGATGATGGTCTGACTCACGCCCAGCATCGTGGCGAGCGCGACGGCACCATTCACGAAGAAGCGCGAGCCCGCGACCAGCAGCGCCAGGCCGAAGAGCGCGAGCAGCGCGGCCATCGGAACCCTCCGCAAACGGTCCGGTGCAGGCGCGGTTGCGCTGCTCACTGCCTCGCTCGTTGTCGCGCTTGCTGATTCGACCTCGAGCCCGGCCGGAAGCGGAGCGGAACCGCTCCGCGCGAGATAGATGAGATAACCGATCAGGCTGGCGAAGAGCAGCATCCCATCGAACCTGCCGATGACGCCGTCGAACGACAGAAGCATGAGCGCGATCGACACCGCGAGCATGATCGGCAGCTCGAATCGGACGACCTGCCTCTGCACTGCGAGCGGCACGATCAGCGCCGAGATGCCGAGGATGAACAGCACGTTGAAAATGTTGCTGCCGATCACGTTGCCCAGCGCGATGTCGGGCTCGCCGGCGAACGTTGCGCCGAGGCTCACCGCCAGCTCGGGCGCGCTGGTCCCGAACGCGACGACCGTGAGGCCAATGATGAGCGGCCGAATGCCGGCGGCGACAGCGATCATGGATGCGCCGCGGACCAGCAGCTCGGCGCCGACAACGAGCAGCGCGGCTCCGGCAATGAGCAGAATGGCAATCAACAATGACAATCAACCGCGTTGAGGTGACGGCTGCACCGCGTGCGTCAGCCGCTCGATATCATAACCGGCGACGCTGCCCCATGGCAGTGCCACCGAACGTCGCGTATAGTGTGCGGTACCGCAATCTATCGGGAGCTGACACGATGACATCCCTGTTCTGCCGCCGCGCGCTCGCGCTCACTACGTTCGCATTCGTGCTCGCCGGCTGTGCGACAGCACCTGCCCCGCCCGCCGGACCCGCCGCGGTCGACGAGTTGCACGAGCTGGCATCTGCGGTCGAGATCCGGCGCACTGCGTACGGTGTGCCGCACATCCTCGCACCCGACCTGCGCGCTGCCGCTTTCGGCCTCGCCTACGTCCAGCTCGAGGATCACGGCGTCCGTATCATCGAGGGCATGAATGCTGCCCGCGGCAGATCCGCGCTCGTCGATGGTGCGCGCCGCGCCGATGACGATGCCGATGCGCG
>DATABQ010000128.1:0-4521 GCA_036259495.1 Longimicrobiales bacterium
GGGGGGGCCACCCCCCGCCGTTGGATCTCACCAGCCCCCCAATAAGCCGCAGCCCCGCGCCACACAGGCCGCACGTGTGCCTGTGCGTGTGCCTGTGCCTGTGCCTGTGCGAGACTTCGCCCGCGCCCGCGCCCGCGCCCCCCACCAATCCTCCAATCCTCCGCGCCCCGTCTCGAGGACGCCACGCCTCAGCCCCGCCACGCCCACCCGCCGCTCCAGACGCCACGCCCAGCCGTAACGAACCCACCGAGGCACCAAGGGCCCCCCGGGGGGTATCCCATCACAGCGCCAGAGGGGTTTTTTCAACCGGCCCCTCTACCGGGCCTTCTACTTGCAATCATGGCCCGCAGCGCCCATGTTTCGCCCTCATTTTACCGGGTTGTTCGGACCGAATCTCATGACGAACTTCCAACAGCTTTTTCAGCTCGGGCAGCAGGTCCAGGCGCAGCTCTCGCAGCTTCAGACGGAGCTGGGCAACCGCACGGTCACGTCGACCGCTGGCGGCGGAATGGTTACCGTGACGGCGGACGGCAAAGGCCGTGTACGCCAGATCCGGATCGATCCGTCAGTCGTCGATCCCGGCGATGTCGAGATGCTCGAGGACCTCGTGATCGCCGCCGTCAACGAGGCGCAGCAGCGCGCCGAGAAGATCTACGAAGAGGAGATGAAGAAGGTCGCGGGCGGGTTCCCGCTGCCGTTCAATTTTCCGAATCTTCCGTGAGCGTAATCGACGAGCTGACAACCGAGCTCGCGCGGCTGCCCGGAATCGGGCGCAAGACGGCGCTCCGACTCACATACCATCTGCTGAAGCGCCCGCCGGACGAGATCCGGCGGCTCGCGCGCTCGCTCGAGGACGTTGCTGAGCGTGTGCGTGCGTGCTCGTGCTGCGGCAACATGACGGAGCAGGATCCGTGCGATCTGTGCACGAGTCCGCGCCGCGATGCCTCCTCGATCTGTGTGGTCGAAGAGGCGTCCGACATCATGGCGATCGAGCGCACGAATGAGTATGGCGGCATGTACCACGTGCTGGGCGGCCGCCTCTCGCCGCTCGACGGCATCGGTCCGGAGGAGCTGAACGTGGCGGCACTGCTGCGGCGTATCGGCACGAACGGTTCAGCTGTGGTCCGCGAGGTGATTGTGGCGACGAACCCCAGTGTGGAAGGCGAGGCGACGGCGTTGTACCTTCAGAGGGTTCTGCAACCGCTGGGCGTGAGCGTAACGCGCCTGGCGCGCGGGCTGCCTGTGGGTGGTGACCTGGAGTATGCGGACGGCGTCACCATTGCACAGGCGTTCGCAGGACGCCGCGAGCTCTAGCGCCGGCCGATGCGACAGGATTCTGAACCGGAACACCAGGTGGAAGTGGTAATGCGGCGAAGCAGCATACTCAAGACGACAGGGATCGTGTTGCTCAGCGTCGGCGCCGCGGCGGCTGTGGGCGTGCTCGTGGCGCGCGACCAGATGACGCGGCATCAGCGCGACCTGTTCAGCAGTCAGGCGCTCAAGCGGTTCGCGGCGCTCGGCTATCTGTCCGGCACACCCGCCTCGGTCGAGCTGGTGCAGCTGCTGCGCGACTTCTGCGCATGGGAGCCGAATGCCATTCTGCGCCGCCGCGCGACCCAGGTCCTGTCGCGCATGGAGCGACAGCTCGAACGGCAGGCTGGCGCGGTGCCCGCGGGAATCGCCGGGTGAAGGTGAGTCCCGACAGCCTGAAGTTCCTCGGTGCCGATGATGTAGCTGCGTTCGAGGCGCTGCTTCGCGAGTTCATCACGGACACCGGCGCGCTGTGCACAATGCTGGTCGATCGCACGGGCCGCATGCTTGCGGACGCGGGCGATACGGCCAGCCTCGACGGAGTGGCATTCGCATCGCTCGCATCGGCGGATTTTGCGGCGAGCGATCAGCTCGCTGAGCTTCTGGGCGAGGACGAATTCACATCGCTCTATCATCATGGCGCGGAACGCTCCATGTTCCTCGCGGAAATTGGCGGCGCAGCGATTCTCGCCGCCATCTTTGACACTCGTACCACCCTGGGAATGGTCCGCATAACGACCAAGTCGCTCGTGCCGCGGTTTGCCGAATGCTTCGCACGCCTCGCCGAGAGCGGGCCGTCCGGCCAGGTAGTCCAGATGGAGACCGGCTGGGCCAATGAAGCCGAGTCCGAGATCGATCGTCTCTTCGCGGAGGAGTAGAGACGAACGATGTCGATGATCAACTATGCCAGCCGCGAGATCAACTGCAAGCTCGTGTATTACGGACCGGGACTCGGCGGCAAGACCACGAATCTCGAGTACGTCTACGAGAAGGTGAATCCGGAGACGCGAGGGAAGCTCATCTCACTCGCGACGGAGCAGGAGCGCACGCTGTTCTTCGACTTCCTGCCGGTCGACCTCGGATCCATTCGCGGGTTCAAGACCCGGTTCCATCTCTATACC
Source organism: Longimicrobiales bacterium (assembly GCA_036259495.1). GTDB lineage: Bacteria > Gemmatimonadota > Gemmatimonadetes > Longimicrobiales > RSA9 > SH-MAG3. The sequence goes on from DATABQ010000128.1 coordinate 2,433, forward strand.
GTGCCCGGGCAGGTCTACTACAATGCGTCACGCCGTCTCATCCTGAAGGGCGTCGACGGCCTCGTGTTCGTGGCCGATTCGCAGGCGGAGCGGATGGATGCGAACATCGCCGCGCTCGAGAACCTGTACGAGAACCTGTCCGACTACGGCTACGATCCGTATCAGCTGCCGATCGTGCTGCAGTGGAACAAGCGGGACCTGCCGAACGCCGTACCTGTCGATGAGCTGCGTCGTCAGCTCAATCCCATGGGGCTGCCCGAGTACGAAGCCGTTGCCATCGAGGGTACGGGCGTGTTCGACACGCTCAAGGGCGTGAGCAAGCTCGTTCTGAAATCCCTGAGCTGATCGGCGTTATGGCGTTCGAACGAAGCGCCCTCCCGAACGTCATCACGGTGGCGCGCATCGCACTCGCACCCGTGGTGGGCTTCCTCGCATTCGTGCCGACGTTCACTGCCCGGCTGATTGCGTTCATCGTTTTCCTGATCGCTGCCTTCTCAGACCTCTGGGATGGGCACCTCGCGCGCAAGTACGGCTGGATCTCCGATTTCGGTAAGCTGGTGGATCCGATCGCCGACAAGCTGCTGCTGGTGATGACGTTCCTGCCGTTCTACATCCTGTCGCACCGCGAGGCTGATCCGCACGGCCAGCTCGTCGTCATCGGCGAGATGCCTCTCTGGATACTGGTGGTCATCTTCGGGCGCGAGCTCCTGATCACGATCATCCGATCGGTTGCCGCCAACCGCGGCGTCGTCATCCCGGCCGGCAAGAGCGGCAAGCTCAAGGCCGTGTTCCAGAACATCTTCGTCGGCACTGCGCTCGCGTGGCTCGCGATCAACAGCGCTGCCATAAACCGGGGCTGGTACGGAATGCAGTCCTGGACGTACTGGACCTGGTTTCACGGCTTCGTGTTCATGACATCGCTGATCATTGCGATCTTCCTGACGGTCTACAGTCTGGTCGTCTATCTGCGGCAGTGGCGCCAGTTGATGTGAGAACGGGAAGAGTATGTGCATGTGCACGCGTACGTGCACGTGCGACCAGCCCCCCACGTACCTCGTATCGCATGCACATGCACGTACACGTCCGGTAACACATACACGTATCGCATGCACATGCACGTCCGATAAACGCAACCTCGACCCCTGAGTCTGATAAGCGTGCCTCCCAAGATCGAGCTGCTCGCCATCGGCGACGAACTCCTGCTCGGCGAGACGGTCGACACGAACTCCGCCTGGATCGCGCAGCGTCTCGCGCGCGAGGGCATAGCCATCGCACGCAAGTCGACGGTCGGTGACGATGACGGCTCCATCCGCGATGCGCTCGCCGCCGCACTCGGTCGCACGCGCGTCGTGGTGTGCACGGGCGGCCTCGGTCCCACACGCGATGATCTGACACGCGATGCAGTTGCCGGCCTGTACCGTCGCGAGCAGCACATCGACGAAGGCTGGATGGGGGTCCTGCGGGCGCGCTATGAAAAGCGCGGTATCCCGATGCCGGAGACGAACCGCGTCCAGGCGCTGCTGCCGGAAGGTGCGAAGCTGCTGCACAACGACGCCGGCAGCGCGCCCGGCCTCGCGATCGATGATGAAGAGCTCGGTCTGACGATTCTGCTGCCGGGTGTACCGTCCGAGGTGCGCGGCCTGATGGAGGCGCACGTCGTTCCGCTGCTGCGCGATCGTCTGCGTGCCGCGCGGCCGATCCGCTCGCGCATGTTGCGCACGGCGGGCATCAGCGAAGCCGCGCTTGCGGAGCGCATCGACGATATAGCAAGCGAGATGGCGGCGGATGCTGCGTCGATCTCGCTCGCGTTCCTGCCGCAGGTCGCGAGCGTCGACCTGCGGCTTACGTGTCGCGCCGACACGGCCGATGCCGACGCAGTGCTGGCGCGTGCGGTTGAGCGGCTGACGGAACGTCTCGGCGACAACGTCTTTACCGACGACGAGACGGACATGGCTGCGGTGGTCGGTCGCATGCTGCGCGAACGCGGCCTCACGCTGTCACTCGCCGAGAGCTGCACGGGCGGGCTCGTTTCGAAGCGCCTGAGCGATGCTCCGGGAGCGTCGGAGTTCCTGCTCGCGGGATTCGTCAC
>DATABQ010000129.1:0-2799 GCA_036259495.1 Longimicrobiales bacterium
CCGGCCATTCCACATAAAGAAATCCCCATATCCCCTCAAGTACATCGACAGCACACCACGCTCGTCCCACCACGCGATCGATCCGCCCCCGGACGACGCCGCTTCTATTGACCGTCGACAGATCTCCCTCGCAGATTCCCCTGTAGACCACCTGAAGCAACCTTTCCCGGAGCCGTGATGTCACGCGACCAGTCCGATCTGCTGCAGGGCACCCTCGAGCTGCTCGTGCTGAAGACGCTCTCGCTCGAGCCGATGCACGGCTGGGGCATCAGCCAGCGTATTCAGCAGATGTCGAGCGACGTCCTGAACGTGACGCAGGGCTCGCTCTACCCTGCCCTCCAGCGGATGAAGACGCGCGGATGGATCAGCTCGGAGTGGCGGGTGACGGAGAACAACCGTCGCGCGCGGTACTACATGCTCACGGCGGCCGGCCGGCGCGAGCTGGCGCGCGAGCGGTGGCAGTGGGAGCGCTCGTCCACCGCCGTGAACGACGTGCTGGCGTGGGAGGGTGGCCTTTAATGAGGTGGATCGCTGAAGTGCGCGAGCGCGTGCGCGGCCTCCTGTTCAGGACGCGTGCGGATTCGGAGCGCGACGAGGAGCTGCGCGACCATCTGGAGATGCAGGTGCGCGAGAACGAGCGGCGCGGGATGGACCCCACGGAGGCACGGCGTCAGGCGGTCCTCTCGTTCGGCGGTGTCGAGCGTGTGCGCGAGGAGGTGCGCGAGGCTCGCGGGCTCTCGGTGTTCGACGAGCTGTCCGGCGACGTGCGATATGCGCTGCGTGCTCTGCGGCGGAACCCCGGCTTCACTGCCGTCGCACTGCTGACGCTGGCGCTCGGCATCGGCGCGAACTCCGCGATGTTCAGCATCGTGAACGGTGTGCTGCTCCGCCCGCTGCCGTACGCCGAACCGGACGAGCTGGTGCTGCTGTACCAGTCGACTCCGCGGACGGGCGAGATGCTCGGCGGCGTGTCGCTCGAGGACATGCAGGACTGGCGGGCCCGCACGCGCTCATTCTCCTCGATCGCCGGCTTTGCATCGGTTCCCACCATCCTGACCGGCTACGGCGACCCCGTCGAGCTCGAGCTCTCATACGTCACGGGCGAGTTCTTCGACATGCTGGGCGTGCCCGTCGCGCACGGGCGGCCGCTCCAGGACGACGATCACCGGCTCGCGCGCCGCAGCGCCGTGATCAGCGATCAGCTTTGGCGCACGCACCTCGGCGCAGCACCTGGCATCATCGGCAGCGCGATCCTCCTTCGGGGCGAGCCCTACACCGTTGTCGGCATCATGCCGGCCGGTGTGCTGCACCCGACACCGGAGACGGCCGTGTGGGTGCCGCGCTCACTCGTGCCGGCGAACATGTTCTCGAACGGCCTGCCGACGCGCGCCGACCGCTATCTCGGTGTCGTCGCGCGGCTCGCGCCCGGTGCCACAACGGACGCTGCACAGCGCGAGCTCGCTGCGGTCTCCGCGCAGCTCGCCGCCGACTATCCCGAGAGCAACGCGGACCAGACGTCCGCCGCCGTCGTGCCTCTGCACACGTCGATCACGGGCGATGTGGACCAGGCGCTCGTCATCGTGCTCGCCGTCGTCGGATTCATCCTCCTCATCGGCTGCGCGAACCTCGCCAATCTCCTGCTCGCGCGCGGCTCCGCGCGCAGCCGTGAGCTCGCAGTGCGCGCTGCGCTCGGTGCGGGTCGCAGGCGACTCGTGCGTCAGCTGCTCACCGAGAGCGTTGTCCTCGCGGTAGTCGGCGGACTGATCGGTCTCGCGCTCGCGTGGGTCGGTGTCCGCTCGATCGTTGCACTCAGCGCGGACACCCTGCCACGCGTCGAGAACGTACACGTCGACGGAACTGTCATCGCGTTCGCGCTTCTGCTCTCCGCGGTGACGGGCGTGCTGTTCGGTCTCGTGCCCGCGTTGCGCATGGCGCACACAGATCCGCAGCAGGACCTGCGCGGCGGCCGCGGCACCGTCGGTACCGAGGGCGAGCGACTGCGTCGCACACTCGTCATCGCCGAAGTGGCGTTGGCGGTGCTGCTCGTGATCGGCGCGGGACTGATGGCGCGAAGCTTCCTCGCGCTGCGCAGCGTCGATCCGGGCTTCGATCCCGAGCACGTGCTGACAGTCGCGCTCCAGATCAACTATGCAGGTGTACCGGAAGACGAGATCGCGCAGTTCCTCGTGCAGCGGCGCGAGGACGTGCTCACGCGAGTGCGCGAGCTGCCCGGCGTGGACGAAGCCGGCACGATCAACGTGTTCCCGCTCACGGACGATGGTGCGTTCTCGATGGAATACACACGCGCGGGCGCACTCCCGGGTGAGCCGGGCGTGCTCGCCGACACGCGCTACATCGATCCGGCCTACCTGAGCGCGATGGGCATCCCGCTGCTCGCGGGCGAGGGGCTGCCGAGCCAGTTGGCGGAGGACGCGCCGGTGCCGGTGCTGATGAGCGAGAGCGCAGCTCGCCAGCTGTGGCCTGACTCCGACCCGCTCGGCAGAAGCATCACCGTGCCGTGGGGAGAGTCGGTCGTCGTGGGCATCGTAGGTGACGTGAGACAGATCGGGCTCGCACAGGCAGCGCCGCCGGCCGTCTATTTTCCCCAGCTCATCGCGCCGCGCCTGCTCGCCACGGTCGTCGTACGCACGAGCGGCGACCCGCTGGCGCTCGCGGCGCCCATCCGCCAGGCGATCCGCGAGGTGGACGCGAACCAGCCGATCCGTCGCATGGCGACGCTGGAAACGCTGATGTCGGAATCGATCGCGCGCGATCGCTTCTTCACGCTGCTGTTCGCGG
>DATABQ010000130.1:0-4160 GCA_036259495.1 Longimicrobiales bacterium
CCCACACATCGCGGCGCACGAACGCCAGTGCCACCGTCACGCACAAAGCCGAGAGCACCTCCGGCAGGGACCACCAGAACACTCGACGGAACTCCAGGGCCCTGACAGCAAGGGCAACTGCGGGATTGGCGAGACCGCGCAGAGCGGCGAGCACCGCTACACTCCTGATCACGCTGACGGCCGCGCCGTTCTGAAACGCCCAGGCGAGGCCGGGAGCAGCGATCCACAACAACCCGCACACGACGAACCCGCGGATCAGCTGAATGGTGAATGCAGGATCGATGTACCTCTCGACGTCGTCACGTTTCGCGATCAGCGCGGTATCGACGCCAGTGCTGGCGACCGCTTCGACGAAGCCGAGCGCGAGCAGCGCGATCCCCATGAGCCCGATTGCCGTCGGGTCGAGAAAGCGCGCGACGACGATCGTCCGCAGCACGCTCGCGCCGAGTGGCACGGCGACCGCCGCAAGAGCCCAGCCGCTGCCGCCGCGAAGCTGCGCTGGCGGGCGGAGAATCAATCGCCGTCCAATCTGCGGAGCAATTCCTGGAACCAATGGCCCGGCTGCTCGCGACGTGCGCGCCTGCGCATCCAGGCACCCGCGAGCGGCAGGTTGAACAACCGTGTGAACGCCATCCGCAGAAGGTCCCGCTCGTGCAGCCTGGGCGAGAGCCGCTGGAGATAGGCGGCGGCAGCTCGCTGTTCGGCTTCGGCACTCGCGTCTGCCCCTGCGGAATCGTTCAGGATGTCGGCATAGACCGCCAACAGCTGGTCGATCTGCGCCTCGTGCCCGGCGAGATCACGCACTTTCCGCGATACGGCTGCGGCATCGTTTGCGTCATAGCGGCTGATCTCATCGACCATCCGGTCCACCGTCGGCGATTCCCGCAGCGCCCGCATCCCGAAATTCACGCGTCGGAGCGCGTCGAAGCTCGCCGTCGTGACCATCGGGCCGGCGCCGGCAACATCGCACAACACCACTGCGGTTCCGACCGCCATCGCTTCCAGTGCGGCTCGCGCCTTGGCGAAAACGATGTCATACGAGCCCAGCGTCTCCTCCGGGCGATCGAGCGTTCGGCCGGCCTTGAAACCCGCGATGTCGAGCGTGATGCCGGCGTGCCTGCAGGCCTCCCGAATCGTCTGCACGTGCGGCGCGCCGTCACCGGAGGAATTGCTGAAAATCAACGCGCGCGCGGGCCGGGGTGGCAGCGGCGGACGCGACCGGAACCGTTCGAGGTCGACGGCATTGAGCACCACATCGACGCGGTCCGGCGGGATCCCGTGCTCGGCCACGAGACGATCCCGGCAGGTTTCGTCGACGGCGAGATACCGGCGGATCCGCGGGAATGCGACAGGCTCGTCCGGCCAGCCAATCCAGCTGTGACACACGCTGACGGCAGGTACGCCGGGAAATGCGAGCAGGGCCGTCAACGTCTCGAGGCCGTGATGGCCGTGGATGATGTCCGGTGGCGCTCCGATCCTGGCCAGATCGTCGACCACGGGCACGGTGCTGCGGCGAATCTCTGACGCGAGGGGGCCCAGCCGGGGACTGTAGACAACCGGCAGGTGGCCGCGACGCAACAGCCCTGTTGCGACGTCCCGCACGTAGAGCTCGGTTCCCGTTCGGTTGGCGAGGACGCGATTGGTCAGGAGGACGCGCAGCGGCGCGTCAGGCGGTAACGGCACGATGGCACCACAAGGCATCCGCGAGGGGCTTCACGTGCTCACGAAACGTGACGACGTGTTCGTAGGCACCCTTCGCGACGCGCTGGGCGCCGTAGGACTCGTAATACGGGATGCGGTCCGGATCCCAGCCGTACGGATCGGCGAGGTCGACCGCGCACAGGCACTCCAGTCGGAACGGCTCCTTGCCGAATCGCTCGAGGGCGCTCTCCACTTCGGACCTCAGCTCGGCATAGGCATGCGCCGCCTGAAGCTTCCGGTCCAGCAGACCGTCGTCGAGTTGCACGCGCACGGCACGGCCGTGAGACTCGTCAGGGCAGCCATCGGGCGCGCCATCGAGCGGGAAGGCATAGCAGGCGACATCGTGGCTGGCAGCCGAGGCCATACGCACCGCCGCGTTGATGATGTAGCGGCACACGTCGTGTGAGGGGTTGAAGCCCTCGACCGCATCACCGGTGATCATCGCGGTTCCGCTGCGAACGAGCGTCCCTGCCAGTTCCTCTGCAATCTCGATGAAGCGCGCGTGATCGCGGGCGAGGATCGCGCCGTAGATCTCGCGATCCGACATTCGACCGTAGATAGAGCCGCGAGTTGCACCGACACGTTTGAGGAGCGCCGTCGAGGAGTCGATCCGCGCCTCCCCGTCGCTGCCCGAACCATCCGTCAGGACGTGCACGACGGGACGCGCCTGCGTCATCCAGCCATAGACCCGAAGCTCGTGGCCCGGATGGGCCACGCCCAATACCGGACGTGCATATCCTCGCGAGGTGATCGGTTCTGCGGACAACCATCGCAGGATATTCGGCGGGTCGAGGCAAGTCAATAACGCGAGAACAGGATGTGCCTCTCACGAGCGGCGGTGTACTATCGCACGCGAGAACGAGGATCGGACATGTTGGAGTGGAATGCGTCTCCTGGTTAACGCGGTCGGTCTCCGCGCGGGCGGCGGGTTGACCGTGGGCCTCAACTGCCTGCGAGGAATCCGCGAGATCCGTCCGGATTACGAGATCATGGCGTTGGTGCCGGCTGACTGCGGTTACGAGGAGCTGTGCACCAGCCTTTCCATCTCTTACCGGGCCTTCCGAAAAACCGCGCTCTACCCCGCCTGGCGGCTCTCGTTCGATCAAGTTCACGTCCCGCTCATCGTCCGCCGCTGGTCCGCCGAGGTGTTGTTCACGATGAACAATCAGGCTGCCTGGGGCGCATCCTGTCCGCAGGTCGTGCTCTTCCACAACCCCTACTACATCTACCCTGTGGCCAGTGGTGGCCCCTGGTCGGGTCGTTCGAGCGGGCCTCCCTCCTGCTGCAGCGTGCGCTGTTCGGCGTGGCGGTCCATCGCTGCGCGCGTGTGGCGGTACAGACGGCGGTGGCCGCGGAGCGGCTCCGCCAGCAGTACGGTATCGAACGCGATCGACTGACGATCATCCCTAATGCGATAGCGCTGGAACATGACGGTATCGAGACCCGCGAGGGGAAGCAGCTCGCGCGGCGGATGCAGGAGGCCACGGCCGGACGCATCAGCATCCTGACGCTCGCCCGGTACTATCCACACAAGGATCTCGAGTTCATCGTGCGTGTGGCGCGACGGCTGCGGGAGCTCGGCGACCGGCGATACGTATTCTTCATCACCGTCGCGGCCGACCAGCATCCGGGCGCGCGCGCGTTGCTCGAAACGATCGCCCGGGAGGAGCTTGCCACCGACGTGGTCAATCTGGGGCCGCTTCAATACGGCCAGCTTCGCAGCGCGTATGGAGCGGCCCGCATCTGCTTCTTACCGAGCGTCCTCGAATCGATGAGCGGCACACACCTGGAAGCACGCCATTACGGGGTACCGATCGTCACGACCGACCGTGACTTCGCCCGCCACGTCTGCGGATCCGCGGCCGAGTACTTCCCCGCGGGGGACGTCGGCGCCGCAATCGAGGCGCTGCGAGCGGCCGGACCGGGATCGTGTCCTCAACGGAGCGAGGTCCCGTGGACCTCCCGTCCTTGGCGCGATGTATGTCGTGATCTTGCCGGAATGCTGGACTCCATCCACCGTCCAGTCCGTCCAGAGTCCGACACGGTGGCGGGTGCCACACGCCCCGAGCTGCTCCGCTGAGCGCCGTCACATGCGCGTCCTGTACGACATCTCCACCCTTGGTCTCGGCCACCTGTATCAGCAATCTCGCGGCGGCGCTTACAGGGTGGACCTGCACATCACCGAGGGGCTGGCAGCGTCCAAGGCCTGTGAGCTGCTCCTGTGCGCCAATCACTCGACAGTGGCCTATCACGGGTGCGAAGCGTTCCTCCGTGGTCATCGGCGGCTCGGAAGCGTTCCGCTCATCGCCCCGAGCACGACCCGTCGCGGCCCGGCCGCCATGCGGACGGTCGCAAGTGCGGCACACCGGCGGATCCGTCAGCTCGTCGGCAGCAACGTCTTCCCTTCCGCCGTCCGGCAGGTCGCGAGATCCGTCGATCGACGCCTCCATCCTCCAGTC
>DATABQ010000131.1:0-9512 GCA_036259495.1 Longimicrobiales bacterium
TGCGCGAGAGTAGCGAGCCGCCATGGAATCCGGCATCCGGGCAGTTTCACATCGAGTTCGATGTCGGCGAGCTGGCCGCGCGGGTTGCACCGCTCGCCCGTGGCGTGTCGGAGCGCGCGCACGCGGAGAGCGGAGAGCGGACGGCGGCGGAATGGTTCGATCTGGGCGTCGAGCTGGAGCCCGTCGCGCCGCAGGAAGCTCGCGCGGCATACGAGCGGGCCGTGCGGCTGGACGCTGACCTGACGGATGCCCGCGTGAACCTGGGGCGTCTGCTGCACGAAGCGGGGGAGACGGCGGAAGCGGAAGCGCAGTACCGCCATGTGCTGGCGGTGCGCGAGCACGGCCTCGCGGCATACAACCTCGGCGTGCTGCTCGAGGACCTGAAGCGCGATGTCGACGCCATGAAGGCATACGCCCGCGCGATCGCCGCCGATCCCGCGCTTGCGGAGGCTCACTACAACCTGGCCCGGATCTACGAACAGCGCGGTGACCAGCGCGCTGCGATCCGGCACTTCAACGGCTATCGCGCACTCGTCCGGCCGAAGTAGCGCACCGCAGCTGCCGAAGCTTCACGCAGATACCGTCTCCAGCGGCTCTGCCGGCGGCAGCGTGAAGTGAAATGCAGTTCCTTCGCCGTGGCTCTCGACCCAGATCCTTCCGTTGTGCGCCTGCACGATGCCCTGTGCAATGGCGAGTCCGAGCCCTGAGCCACCAGCCTTCCCGGCATGCCAGAACCGATCGAAGATGCGCGCCAGGTGCTCCTGCGGTATTCCCGTGCCGGTGTCGGCGACCGTGAACTGCACGGCGCCTTCCGCGACGCGCGCGGCGACCGTGATGCGGCCGCCTTCCGGTGTGAACTTGAACGCATTGCCGATCAGGTTCGAGAGTACCTGCATGATGCGATTGCGATCAGCGTGCACCAGCACGTCGTCGTCCGGCATCTCTTCGCGAAGCTCGACGTGGCTCGACTCCGCCATCGGGCTGAACAGCTCGCGCGCCTCGGATACGAGGGAGCGCAGGCTTTCCGGGCGCGGATCGATGGAGAATCGTCCGGCCTCCATGCTCGAGACATCCAGCAGATCCATGATGAGGCGGTCCATCCGCTGTGCGGTGCGGCGGATGATCTCGATCTGTCGCTGCTGTGCCTCCGGAGGCAGCGGCATGTCGAGCAGGAGCGTCGCGCTCGTGTAGATCGTGCCGACCGGGTTCTTCAGGTCGTGCGATACGGTTGCGAGTACTTCGTCGCGTGCGCGCGTGGCGGCCTCGGCGCGCTGCTTGCTCTTCTGCAGCTCTGCGTTCGTGCGGATCAGCTCCTCGAAGCTGGACAACAGCAGGCCGAGTGTCTGCGCGGGATCCGACGCGATCGTGTAGGTCTCACCGAGGAAGCTGATCTGTGCAGGCCCGTCCTGCTTGCGGTTGCGGCGCAGCTCCCGGTTCGCGATCACCTGTGTGATGCGCGCAAGCAGATGGTCGCCCTCGTAAGGCTTCGTGATGTAATTGTCTGCACCGCACTCGACACCGCGTACGATGTCGCGCGGGTCCGCGAGCGTGGTGAGGAGTACGAGCGCGGGCGGATCCTCGATCTCCTCCCTGATGCACGAGCACATCTCATAGCCGCTCATGCCGGGCATGACGACATCGCTCAGCACCAGGTCGAAGCGTTCGGCGCGTGCACGCTCCAGACCTTCTTCGCCGGAGCGCGCGATCGTGACGTCATAGCCGTGGCTGGTGAGCAGCGAGCGCGTCGCCTCGAGCTGCGTCGGGCTGTCATCGACAACCAGGATCCGCTCACCCGGCATGCGCACCTCCGCTCACGAGGTCGATCAGCCGCTCGGCGATCCGTTCGATCGGCAGCTCGATGTCGACCGCACCACGACGTACCGCCTCGGCTGCCATGCCGTAGACGACGGATGTGGCTTCGTTCTGCGCGATCACGTATGCACCCTCCGCACGTGCGGTCTCGAGGCCGGCCGCCCCGTCCGAGCCCATCCCGGTGAGAACGACAGCCAGCAGGCGCGGCCCGTACACGCGCCCGGTCGTTTCGAACAGATGTGTCGCCGACGGCCGGAACCCGGCGATGGGCGGGTCGCGTGACAGCGCTGCACGGCCTTCGCTGTTCACGCCGAGATGTGCATCGTCCGGAGCGACATAGACCGCGCCGGCGCGGAGCGGCTCGCCATCTTCCGCGAGCTTCACCGGCAGTGTACAGCTGCCCCCCAGCCACTCGGCGAAACCGACGGTGAAATCGCGCGCGATGTGCTGCACGACGAGTACCGGGACAGTCAGCGTTCGCGGCAGGTCCATGAGCACGCGACGCAGCGCCGGCGGTCCGCCGGTCGATGCAGCAATGGCGATCAGCTCCGGCGTCTCGCCTGCACTGCTGCGCTGCGGCGCGGCAGGCGTGATGGCCGGTGCATGCTGCGACCAGTGTCGCACGACCTTCACGTGCGCCATCGCGCGCGCCATGGCGCGCAGCTCGGCAGCGCGGTCCTCGAAGCTCGGGCCGCGGACGTTCTCCGGCTTCGGCAGAGCCAGCAGTGCACCGGCCTGCGTCGCGCTGAGCGACAGGTCCACATCGCGAAGCGTCACCGCCGAGACGATGATGATCGGCGTCGGCGCGCGGACCATGATCTGCTTCGTCGCCTCCAGCCCGTCGAGCACCGGCATGTGCACGTCCATGATCACGAGGTCCGGCTTCTCGCGACTCACGAGATCCACCGCTTCAGCACCGTCGTGCGCTTCGGCGACTACACGCATATCGCCCTCCGCTTCCAGAATGGCGCGGAGCAGGTACCGTGCTGTGGCGGAATCGTCCGCAACGACGATGTGGATCATGTGCTGCCGATCAGCTGATTGACGGTGTCGAGCAGCGTCGCCTGATCGAAGCTCGATTTGACGATGTATGCATCCGCTCCCGCATCCAGACCGCGCGCGCGGTCATCGGCCGATTCCAGTCCCGTCACCAGCACGATGGGCAGGTCACGGAACCGCTCGCTCGAGCGGACGCGGCGACAGAGTGCAAACCCATCCATCCGGGGCATCTCCACGTCCGCCACCAGTGCGTCGGCGCCCTCGCGCTCCAGAATCTCCCATGCGTCCTCGCCGTTCACAGCCGTGAAGACGTGGTACCCGGCCGATTCGAGCACGCTCTGCTCCAGCGTCCGCGTCGTGATGGAGTCGTCAGCGACGAGAATGCGCTGCCGGCGCTGTGCGGTGTCCTCCGCTGCGCCCGGGGCAATCGCCGTGCCCGGTCGCAGCCCTGCGGCGAGCAGCGGCCCTGCCGCGAGCACGAGCGCCACGCTGCCCGAAGGCAGAATCGCGGCGCCCGCTGCGTAGGGCACGGCACCTTCCGGCACGGCAAGCGGACGCATGACGATCTCATCCTCGTCCAGCACCTCGTCGACGATGAGACCGGCCCGCCTCGATCCGACACTCACCTGCACGACAACAGTCGTATCGCCGAGCGGCCGCGCCTCGAGCGGTGGGCCGAGCAGCCGGGCGAGGGACAGGATGCGGATCGGACCGCGTGAGGTGGGCAGCATCGTGCCGCCGGCGGCACTGCGCAGATCTGTCGTGCGGACACGGCGCAGGCGTTCGACCTGCGTGGTCGGTATCGCGTAGATGTACGCGCCCATCCTGACGAGCACCGCGCGCAGTGTAGCCGGCGTGGGCGGACACTCGAGCAGGAACGTCGTGCCGTGTCCCTTCGTCCACTCGACATCGACCGTGCCTCTGATGCGCTCGAGCGATGAGCGAACGATGTCGAGACCGACGCCGCGGCCGGAGATCTCGGTGGCGATCTGCCTTGTGGAGAAGCCGCCCGCAAGCAATGCATCCGCAAGCTCGACGGATGTGGATGGCTCCGGCTGATTGCGGTCCCGCAATGTGCGTCGGATCGACTCCTCATCGAGCCCGGCACCATCGTCCGCGACGGCCACGACGAGCCGGCCGCCGCTCAGCTCGGCCGACACGCGGACGCTGCCCTGCCGCGGTTTGCCCGCGCGCTCCCGCTCCTCCGGCGTTTCGATGCCATGGTCCACCGCGTTCCGCACGAGGTGCAGCAGCGGATCGCGCAGCGCGTCGATCACCATGCGATCTGCTTCCACATCCGCGCCCTCGATCGTCAGTGCCACTTCCTTCCCCGCGGCCGCAGCGACATCGCGCACGGCGCGCGGCAGGCTCTCGCAGACATCGCCGAACGGCCGCAGGCGCAGACGCCTGACCACGTCCGCGACCTGATCCGTCGCGCCGTCGAGCCGGCGTGCATCTTCATCGTTCCTGCCGCTCCGCTCCACGATGCGACCGGTCGCGATGATGAGCTCGCCCACCGCCGACATGAGCGTGTCCAGGCGCTCCGCACTCACGCGGACCAGCTCGTCCGCATCCGCGTCTGGCACCGGCACGGACGGCTCCGGCGCGGGTGCGCGAGTTGACGTGCGGGCGGGCGGCTTCGGCGCGGCCGCAGGACCGACCGCAGGACCGACCGCAGGACCGACCGCAGGACCGGGCGCACGAGCGACCGCAGCAGCGGGCGCCGACTGTGCCGGCGCCGCCTGCTGCTCTGCGCGCCCCGCCGGTTGCGCCGGGTCCGCGCGATCGGCCATGCTCTCGAGCTGCGGCAGCAGCGCCTCCGCCATCGAGCCCTCGAGTCGGTCACCGGCACGCAGCCGCGCGGCCGCGTCCTGCAGGGCATCACACGTGGCGAACAGCAGCGAGAAATCGGAGCCGGTGAGCGTCTGCCGCGCATCGCGCAGGTTCGCGAACACAGACTCCATCGCATGACACACGCGTTCGACGATCGGCACGCCGGCGACGCGCGCGGCACCCTTGATCGTGTGAGCAGCGCGGAACAGCGAACGGATGCGCTCCGCGTCCGCCGGGTCATGCTCGACCGCGAGCAGTCCGCTGTTCAGCTCCCGGACCTGTTCCTCGAGCTCCTGCATGAACGTCGCACGCAGTCGATCGTTCAGGTCATCACTGCTCATCGCTCACACGCGCGTGCCATCGCTCAGGCCCGTGCCTTCGAGGGGCCGCCCGTGCCTACGAGGTCGATCAGGTGTGAGCCGAGGCGGTTCAGCTCCTGGGCAGCGCTCTCAGCCTGTCGCGTTGCGGCGAGGTTCTGCTGGGCAGCCTGCTGAATGCTGCCGATCGCCTGTTTGATCTGCGACATGCCCGTCGACTGCTGTCCCGCTGATGCAGAAATCTGCGCGGCAGCCTGTGATGCAGTGCTGACGGCCTCCGCGAGACGCCGGATCGTCTCTCCCGCCTCCGTGACCTGGCGCGACACATCGTTGACCTTGCGATTGCCCTGCTCCGTCACCGACACGGCCGCAGTCGTGGCACGCTGCACCTGCTCGAGGATCTGCCGGACGCGCACCGTACCGGCCTTCGACTGCTCGGCCAGGTTCTTGACTTCGCCCGCAACGACGGCGAAGCCGCGGCCCTGCTCACCCGCGCGCGCAGCCTCGATCGCAGCATTGAGCGCGAGCAGGTTCGTCTGTTCAGCCAGATCGCTCACCGTAGCGATGATCTCGCCGATCGCCTGCGCCTGCTCCGTCAGCTCGACCATCCGCTCCTGAATGCTCGCGACCTGCTCGCGCACGTCGTTGATACCGGATACGGTGGTGTCGATCGCTTCCCTGCCCTGCCGCCCGATCTCGGCTGCGCGCTGGGCCGTCGCAGCGACGCTGCGCGCGCGCTCCGATGACTGGTCGGCGGTCTGCACGACCTGGTCGACCGTCGCGGCAGTCTGCGTCACCGCGGCAAGCGATTCCGTCGCGCCGCTCGCCTGCTGTGTGGTCGTCGACAGGATCTCCGCCGCGCTCGTCGCAAGCACATTCGACGTCTCCTGCAACGGTCCCGACACAGCTCGATTCAGCAGGTATGCCGTAATGACGAAGATTCCGAGCGCGAGCAGGAGTGCGACGACGATCGCCATCTCGGAGGCGCCTGCACGCGCGGCGGCATTCGTCTGAATCTCGTCCGCGTCCGCCAGCGATGTCTGCACATTCCTTTCGAGGATCTCCTCCAGCCGCGCGCGCGTCGGCACGACCTCGTTCTGCCGAATCTCGAGCGCCTCAGCGGTAGTGCCTGCAGCCGATAATTCGATCACACGCGCTGTGGCCTCATCCCACTCCTCGAGCAGCCTCAGCGCCTCTGTCCACACCTGCGTCTGATCGCCCTCCGCCGTTTCCCGCAGCTCCGTCAGGAGTGTCCGCGTCTGCTCCACTGCCTCCGCTCGATCCTGCTCCGTGACGCCCACCTCGCTCACGAGGATGCGCAGGTACGCCACGTTGGCGTTCGCCAGATTCCTGCGTGCCTCCATTGCACGAAGGAGCACGGTGCGCTCAGCGCTGATGGCCTCGGCATACGTGCCGGCCGTCTGGCGCAGCGCCCAGATTCCGGTCAGCGCGATCGCCACCACCAGCAGCGCCGCGAGCGCGAAGCCGGTGGTTATGCGCCGATTGATCGTCCAGGTCACCTCATCCTCCTCGTCCCGTGTTGTCGTCGTGTGATGCGGCTGCGCGTCCTGCCGCAACCACCGCGTCCGTATCCATGATCAGCACCGCATCGTCCGTCATGCCGCGCAGCAGTGAGCGCGCGGCAGCCTCGCCACCAGGGAGCGGGAGGATTTCCGTCTCCTCCAGATCCATCACGTCACGGGCGGCATCGGCAAGGATGCCGAACGGGCGGCGCCCACTGTCGATCACGATGACCCGGCTGAGATCCGTCACGCCGCGAGCGCGCACGCCGAGCACCTCACGCAGATCGAGGATCGTCAGCACAGAGCCGCGCCAGTGTGTGATGCCGAACAGTGGCGGCCGCGCGCCCGCGAGTGGCGTCAGCTCCCGCAGCACATGCACCTCGAGCACGACACGCGCATCGATCGCATACCGCTCGTCGGCAAGCTGGAATACGACCGCGGGTGTCGACTCCGCCGAACGTTGCGCCGCCGGAACGCGCGCAAGCTGGGCGGCACGACGACGCAGCACGTCGATGTCAGCCGCCGATGCGGCGCGTTCCGAGTTGAGCGATTCAGCCATTCCGGATCCGTTCACGATGCCCCTTCGAGCAGTGACAGCTTGACGCGCACCAGCTCCCCCAGGCGCCCGGCAGTTTCGCCATCCGATGCCGGCACGACGTCCGCAGGTTTCAGCGATCCCAGCAGCAATGCCGCGTTCCGGAGTGCGCGCCGTGCACCGTCGACGTTGCCCATGCGCCGCTGCGCTTCCGCGAGCGTCAGATGCGCGACCACCAGTGAGCGGTCCATATAGAGCGCGCGACGCGCCGCAGCCGCCGCATCACCCGAATGCCCCGCCTGCAGCAGCAGCACCGCATGCAGGTAGAGCAGCTCCGGCGCAGCGCCGATCCGGTCGATCGCGCGCGTCACGGTCTCCGCCGCCTCCGCAAGGTGCCCCTCGTTCGCCTGCGCCCTGACCCACGCCGTCCACGCCGCCCGGCTCATCGAGCCCGCGCTCGCAGCCGATTCCGCGAGAGCCTGCACGCGATCGAAAGCCCGACGCTCGTACGCATCGAGGATGGCCGCGTCCGCATTCGCGGGAGGAGGCGCACCTGTCTCTGTGCGGTGATTGGTTTCGATATCGACTTCGTCGGCGGCCGGCAGATCGGTGAATTCGCCATGGCCGTGACGGATGGACGCCTCATGATCATCACCGGCGGACGTCTCATGATCATCACCGGCGGACGTCGTATGATGAACACCGGCGGACGTCGCATGATCATGACCCGTGAGTGTCGCGTTGTCGCGGTCAGCGGCGATTCCCGCATCCTCGGCCGTGGGAGCCGCTTCATTCTGTCCGATCCAGGTGCGCAGTCCTGCGCCGCGCGTGTCGCCGGAAGCAGTGCGAAAATCTTCGGCGCCAGCCGCGCCTCTCCGCCGGTAGGCGAGGCCGGAATCTGTCAGCACCACGTCGCAGTCGACCATCTCGCTGATCGCAGGATCGGATGCGCCGAGCAGCAGCCAGCCATCTTCGCTGAGCGATGCGATGAGCCTGCGCGCGACCCGCTCCACTGTCGGCGCATCGAAGTAGATGAGCACATTGCGACACAGGATGACGTCCATGCCCCAGATGCCGGTCGTCAACGACGGGAACGAATCCTCGGCGAGGTTCAGATAGCGGAAGTCGACGCGCTGCCGGATGCGCGGGGAGAGCTCGAAGAACCGGCCGTGCGGAGCGAAGTATCGGCGGCGCACCGGCTCGGGCGTATTTCGCAGCTGCCACTTCGAGTACAGGCCGCGCTGTGCATCCGCGAGGCGCTGTCGCGCGATGTCGGTGCCGACGATGTCAGAGCGCTCGGCCGCATCCAGCTCCTCGAACAGCATCGCCACCGTATAGGGCTCCTCCCCTGTCGCGCAGCCTGCGCTCCAGACCCGCATCGGGCGGTCGGGCGGACGCGACCGCAGCAGCTCCGGCAGAATCCGCCAGCGCAGCAGATCGAACTGGGACGGGTCTCGCTGAAAGTACGACTCCCCAATCGTCAGCTCCGAGACGAAGGCATCGCGAGCACGAGCATCGTCGCGCAGGAGCTCGAGCAGCTCGTCGGTGCCCTCCGCGCCGAGACGCGCCATCGCACGGCGAATCGCCGCCTCGACATCGAGAAGACGCGAATCGGGGAACACGAGACCCGTGCGTTCACGCACCAGCTCCGCCACCTCCGCGAACCCCGCCGTGCTCCAGCCCGCCTTCATTCTGTGTTCCGCTCCGCGCGCGCCGACAGCGCCTCGTCCAGCGATTCGGCCTCGGCCGCGTCGAGGAACGCCTCCAGCTGCTGGATCAGAACGAGGCCATCATCCAGTCGTGCGACGCCGGCTATGTGACGGCCGGAACCGGGGAGCACATCCCCCTCCTCGACTCGCGTGAGCGCGACATGCTCCACCCATTCCGTGCGTTCGCAGCGGAACGATACGAGCCGCGATCCCGTCCACGCGACGACCAGCCGTTCGTCCGGATGCAGCGCCCGCGGCGGCAGCCCGAAACGCAGGCGCAGGTCATAGACGGGGACCAGCTCGCCTCGGATATCGACGATGCCTTCGATCACCGGCGGCGCATCAGGCAGCGGCGCGATCAGAACAGCCCGCACCACCTCGCGCACTGCCGACAGCTGGAGCGCATACCGCACTCCAGCCAGCTCGAAAACGAGCAGCTCCAGGTCCTGCCGGGGCGTCTGGTGCTCCATCCGGGAATTTTACGGGCTTTTCGGCGCAACCGCATGTGGCGCCGTCTGCCGCCGCTCGATGCAAAGAGGAGGCCCGGCTCGGCCAGCGACGCCGGTCCTGGCGACCCGATCAGCGGGGATAGGCCCGACGGGGGCCGAACCCGCCGTCTGGCTGACGGCGGGCCGGAGAGATTCAGTTTGCGGCGATACTCCCAGCTAGCGGTCGCTTGCGCCCGGGCTCGCGCCAATCTGTACGCCGAGCTGGAACGTCAGCAGGTTCGCTTCACTGCGCGTGGGCGAGATGGTGATGGTTCCATCCGGATTATCCGTGATGT
>DATABQ010000132.1:0-6276 GCA_036259495.1 Longimicrobiales bacterium
ATTTGGGTTACTGTGCAGGTGTACCCTGGCCCGGTAACCCACACTTCCCCTCCCCCCAAAAAACGTCAAAGACGATAAACCCGCGCCTCCCTCCGCGGCACCCCTTCCAGATCCCGCGGCACCTCGATGTCGTATTCCGCCAGCAGCGCCATCCCCGAAGGATCGAAGTACGTCCTGCCTGCATCTGCCACCAGCACCAGAGCCTGATTCGCAACAGCGCGATCGAGCACCGCCCGCTGCCTCGGCGTCTCCCTCCGCTCGTATGCCAGATCGCTGCACAGCACTACATCGTAATCGTCGACGAGCGCGGGGGCATCGCAGAGATCCTCGGCGAGCGTGCTGAGAGCAAGCCCTCGCGCGTTCGCAGCGAGATCCGCCACCAGCAGAGCCCATGGATCGATGTCGTTCGCGGTGACGGCAGCGGCGCCTGCATACGATGCCGCGAGAGCAGTCACTCCTCCGCCCGCACCGAAATCGAGGACTCTCTGGCCACGCACGAGCTCCGGACGATCGAGGAGCACGCGTGCGAGCGCACACCCGCCCGGCCACGCGTACGCCCAGAACGGCGCGGCGAGCGGCTGTCCTGCGAGCCGTTCCGCGGCCTCCCATATGTCGATCAGTGTGGGGGCCTGATGGGCGAGGATCCGAGGGCAGAGCGGCACGGGCGTGAGCGGCGCGTAGTCGGTGAGCAGCCGTTCCATCTCGGCGCGCGGAGGCGCCGTCGTGCGCGGCGCCGTCAGCGTTGCCGCGGCAGCACGTAGACCTGCGTGATGTACCACATGCCTCGATCGTCGATGGCCGCGCCGATACCGGTGTGCGTGTACGCCGGCTCCAGCATGTTCCTGCGGTGGCCAGGGGACCTCATCCAGATTTGCGCGGTGCGATCAGCCAGAGTCGACACGGGAGCGTTCATGTTCGCCAGGTTCTCCGCCGCGCGATTCCACGATCCACCTGCTGCTTCAATCCGCATTGTGAGCGTTCGCCGCGCCGGGTTCGTCGATGTATGGTCGAGAGTGCGCCGGGTTGCCAGCTCCTCGGAGTGCTCGCGTGCTGCACGGGCGAGCGCAGCGTCCACTTGCAGCGGCCGCAGTCCGTTCTCCTCGCGCGTACGGTTCACTGCCTCCAGCACCTCGCGCACTGCGCGCTCTCTCGCTTCTCCGGGCGCGGGCGCGGCAGGAATGGGAACAGCCGCCGGCGGCGGCGGACCGGCAGGTATCGAACATGCCGAGCACATCAGCACGACTCCCGTCATTGCAATCGCTCGCACAGCATCCCTCCCTCTCCTGCAGTGACACCGCTATGCGCCGGCGCGTCCCTCCCGCTCGTGGAGACCTGCGGCAATGTGACGCGCGACACCCATGATCGTGAGCGACGGGTCCACGGAGACCGAGCCCGGCAGTGCCGCACCATCCGCCACGTACAACCCCCGCAGACGATGTGCCTCGCCCGTCGGACCTGCGAAGGAATCGGCCGGATCCGTGCCCATCGGAGCCGTGCCCATGAGATGCGAGCCCGCACAGAACTGTGCGTTCGGCTGCACGCTGCGAAGGCCGATCCGCTCCACATCCATCTCGCTGCGCACTGTCGTGCCGTACACGTCCGGGATCCACACCTCCTTCGCGCCTGCTGCGAGGAAAATGCGAGATGCGTTCTTCAGGTAATCGACTGCCTTGTGCTGGTCGACGCCTCTGACGTTGTACTCCGTGCGTCGCACGCCGTCCTTCCCCAGGAACACGCGGCCGGGTAACTCCTCGTCGATCACGCTCATGAGCGAGCCGAGGTTGCGATAGCGCTTCATCCGCTCCGTATGCTCAGCGCCGATACCGTTCAGCATCACACCTGCGATTGCCGGCGACTGGTGGTTCGTCAGCATGATGTAGCCGCCGCCGGCATACTCGCCGCGTGCATCGTGTTGCACGTGACGGAAGCCGTGCACCACATACGCGCAGGGAATGCCGGTCACATTGTCGATCGGCCGGCCGAAGTCGGCCCATACGAAGTAGTGGGGATTGATGTAGAATCGCTTGCCGACGACGTCGTCATCGACATTGCGCAGCAGCATGTCGGCCGTACCGAGAGCTCCGCCCGCGAGCACGACGATGGGAGCGTCGACGCGCAGCGTGCCCGTCGGTCTCTTCGTGTCGCGGTCGACGAACGAAGCCTCGACGCCGGTGACGCGATCACCATCCTTCATCAGCTTCGTCACACGTGCATCGCTGTAGATGCGACCGCCTGCTTTCGACACACGCGGTATCGTCGTGATCAGCTGCGATGTCTTGCGGTTGTACGCGCAGCCGAACTGCGTCCAGCCGCAGCCGATGCAATCCACGCGTGCGGTGGGCGGAGCGTGCCCCTCGATACCGAGCTTCTCGCACCCTTCACGCACCAGGCGATTGTTCTCGTTGAACAGCCGCTCCGGCGTTATGTGGATGCCGAGCTCCTTCTCGATCGCGTCCCAGTGCGGGTTCAGCTCCGACTCGATCATCCAGTCGAGGCCGTGCTCCGTGCGCCACCGCTCCAGCCGGTCCGTCGGCGTGCGGAACGAGTCGCCCCAGTAGTGCACCGTGCTGCCGCCGACGGCTTCCGCGTAATTCAGGAACACTGCGTTGTCGACCGTCGCATCGAGACCGCGACGGCCGTTGAAATCGCCCATCGCGTCTTCCTCACGCTGGGTGAAGTCCTCCGCGCGATGGAAGCCGCCCTTCTCGATCATGACGACGTCCCAGCCCCGCTCCGCGAGGTACGCTGCGAGCGTGCCGCCGCCGGAGCCGGTGCCCACGACCACCACATCGGCGCGCTCGCGCACCGTATCCGTCCGGCCGGCACCCTGTATGATCACGCGGACCTGCCGCTGCTGTTCACCGTCACACGATCTCTCCGTAATCCACGTCGAATACCGGCAGATCGAAGCGCTCGGGCCACGGCCCCTCGAACCCCGTCAGCGAGCGCGTGGAGTCATCGATGTATGCGTAGAAGATGACGAAGCTCTTCAGCGCCTGGAACGCAGCGCGTCGCAGATTGAAGCGCGATGTGGCCCAGTCGTTCAGCACCTCGCGACGCTCTTCCGGCGGGAGCTCACTGAAACGGCTGCGCCGGAACGACAACAGTGTGCCGTGCTCCATCAGGGACAGCACGGTCTTCATGTCCGTCCTCATCGGCTCGCCCGCCACCGCGAGCTCCGCGTCGATCCCGTTCGCCACCGATTCCGGCGATGTCGGCACACCCACCAGCAGCGCCTCCGCGGCCGCGCGCGCTACCGCGTATTCCTTCGGTGTCAGCGACAGGAGCGCCGATCCGTCGCTCCGCCGCTCACCATATTCCGGAGCACACCCCGCCGGCAGCACCGACGCCACCGCCACCGCCGCCGTGCCGCCCGCAACGCCGCCCAGGAAGCCACGGCGGGAGATCGGCGATCGACGCGGTGAGGGCTCCGAGGATTTGCCGCGATCGGGATCCATTCCCGGTTCGTGATTGCTCATGATCCCTGGAATCTAGTGCACGAGAGCGCGTGAGGTCTACTGCGAGATGGATCGCGGCGGGGCTGCTGAACGAATTTGTTCACCACAGAGCACACAGAGCACACAGAGGGCATCGCGGAGCGTCGGCCGGCCGCCGGCTTCAGCCAGCTTCCTATTGACGCCGGACGGGAAGACGGCGGTGTCAGAGTCGACGTTCACGGTCGACGGCTGAATCTGTGCAAGAACGGCGGATTCAGTGTAAGAAGGGTGATGTGGGGATGATTGGCGATCCGTCATCGGCGGTCGCCTGCATCACGGGCGCAACGGCGATCATTTTGTTGTGAACAAATACAGATAAATGCGGAGCGTCGCCGCGAAGGCGGCCGTCGAGCAGCTCCCCCATCTTCTCCTGTATCCCCGTCATCCCCCCTTCCTTACACGAACGGCGTCAGGGCTTATTTAACGGGTTCCAGCTCACTGCCCTCCGCACGTCGTGAAACCGTTGTCGCTCCGTTGTTACAAATTCCGAGTCACTGCCACTACCGCGAATCCGGATTCACCCCAAAACGCCCTCTGTGTGCTCTGTGTGCTCTGTGGTGAAAAAAACCCCTCCCCCTCCCTCCAAACCTCAGAAAGGGAAGAACAACGGTATCGCGAACGTCGCTGCAATGACGATGACGAGCGACAGCGGCGCTCCCACCCTCATGTAATCCCCGAAGTGGTAGCCGCCGGGGCCGTAGATCATGGTGTTGGTCTGGTAGCCGACGGGGGACATGAAACTGTTCGATGCGCCGACCATGACGCCGATGACGAACGGCATGGGGGAGAGGCCGAGCGTCGCGGCGCCTGCGATGGCGATCGGCGCGAGAACCACGGCGGCGGCGGCATTCGAGATGACGGACGTTAGCGCAGTGGTGACGAGCAGGAAGACCGCGAGCAGGCCGTGGGGGCCGAGCGGGCTCGCGAACGTCATGAGATTGCCCGCCACGTACGCCGCGGCACCCGTCCGGTGCATCGCCTCGCCCAGCGGCAGGATGGCGCCGAGCAGCACGATCACCATCCAGTCCATCTCGCGGTATGCCTCGTCGGGCGTGATGCAGCGCGTCAGGAACATCAGGACGACGCCGACCAGCCCTGACACGAGGATGGTCGTGACGCCGATGGCCGGCAGCAGCACGACTCCGAACACGATCGGCACGGCGATCTTCATCTTTCGAACGCGGATCTCCGGCAGATCGACGGCGCCGAGCAATGCCAGGTCGCTCTCCTGGTGGAGCCGGTTGAGCGACTCCGCGGTGCCCTGCACCAGCAGCATGTCGCCCGGCTGGAGACGGACATCGCCCGTGCGCTCGTGCAGTCGCACACCGTGCCTTCGCACGGCCACGACGCTGATGCCGAAGCGTGCCCGGAGCGCCAGGTCGCGCACGGTCCTTCGTGCGACGGATGAGCGGCGCGGCACGAGCACCTCGGCGAGTCGTACGTCGACGGACGCCTCTGCCTGCTCCAGCGCGAGCTCCGTGTCGGCCATCTCGAGGCCGCCCTCATTCTGGATCTTCGCGATGTCGGGGATCTTCCCCTCGACGGCGAGCACATCGCCCGCGCGAATGATGGTGCCGCCGCTCGGCGCCTCGATCGTGCCGTCGTGATGCACGACGCGGACGACCTGCAGGCCGAGCGCATGGCCGAAGCGGGATTCGGCGAGGCTGCGGTCGACCAGGCGTGAGCCGGGTCGCACGCGGAGCATCGTCAGGTAATCGTGCAGCTCATAGCTCCGCAGCAGATCATCTTCCGCGGTGCGGTGCGGCAGCAGCCATCGCCCGATCGTAAAGATGTAGAGGAGACCGGCGGCGCACACGATCAACGCGGGCAGCGTTATGTCGAAGAGGCTGATGCGGGGCAGACCGAGATCCAGCGCGACTCCGGCCACGAGCAGGTTCGTGCTCGTGCCGATCAGCGTGAGTGTCCCGCCGAGCTGAGCGGCGAACGACATCGGCATCAGCAGTCGCGAAGGCGCGACCTCGGACGAACGTGCCAGGCCCAGCACCATCGGGATCATGACCCCGACGGCCGCCGTGTTGTTGATGAGCGCGCTCAGCGGCACGACGATCAGGAGCGTGAGCGAGAGCAGGCGCAGCTCACTGCGACCGGCCAGACGCGCGGTCCATCGCGCGAGCACATCGACGGCTCCCGTCCGCAGCAGACCGGCCGCGAGCACGAGCACCAGCGCCACAGTGATCGTCGCCTCGTGCGCGAAGCCGCTGATCCCCTGCTGTGGCGTGGCCACGCCTGACAGGATCAGCAGCAGCATCACGATGAGCGCGACGACATCGACGCGCAGCCGGTTCCAGATGAACAGGACCAGTGCGATGGCCGTGATCGCCAGCGCAATGGCGCCCCCGGTCGTCAGCGACGCTGCGGCCTGCTGCAAGGGTTCAGCCTCCGGACGGAGTACCGTGCAGCGGCACAACCACCACAGGGCAGGGCGCATGCTGCAGGATGCTGTGCGTCGTGTCTCCCAGAATGAGGCGCGAAAGCGCGCTCCGGCCGCGCGTACCCACCACCAGGAACGCCGCCCGCAGTTCCGCTGCAACGTCGGATATGGATTCCGCGACGTCACCCTCGAGCACGCGCGTGTCGGCGGGCACGTCGCCGAAATGGATGCGGACGAAGTCGCGCAGCTCCTGCTCGATCTCCTCCAGCTGCAGCCGCCGCTCCTCGCCCGGCTGAACACCCGCCTCGCCCGCCGCCGCCGTGACTGCGCTCAGCTCTGACGCGACGTATACGAGAGTCACGCGCGCATGACTGGTGGGCGCGTGAC
>DATABQ010000133.1:0-2217 GCA_036259495.1 Longimicrobiales bacterium
ATGTACCCGCTCCCGAGGACCCGGACGGGGCCCCCGGTGCGCTCCGGCTCCTCTTCGCCGGGTCGACGGACGGGGCGCGGGAGATCCTGTCGGTCATCGCGGGCGGGCTGATCACCGTGACGGGCGTCGTCTTCTCGGTGACGATCGTTGCGCTTCAGCTCGCTTCGAGTCAGTTCACACCGCGCGTGCTGCGACAGTTCACGGCGGATCGCGCGAACCAGGTGGTACTGGGCGTGTTCATCGGCACGTTCACCTACACGCTCCTGGTGCAGCGGACGCTGCGCACCGGCGATGGTGAGGAGGCGTTCGTGCCGAATGTCGCCGTTACGGGGGCGGTGCTTCTGGCGTTGGTCAGCATCGGGTTCCTGATCTTCTTCATCAATCATGCGGCGCGGTCGATTCAGGCGTCCGTCATTATTGATTCGGTAGCTTCAGACACGCTCAAGGCCGTACGCGACGTATTCCCCGAGCGAATGGAAAAGGAGGAGCCGGGGCCGCAGGTGTCCGTTGACGAGTATGCATCCGGCCGCAGGGAGACACCCCGTGCAGTTGCGAGCTGGAAGGCAGGGTACATCCAGGAGCTGGACCGCGTGGCACTCAGGCGCATTGCCGATCGCAGGCAGCTGTTCGTGCGCGTCGATGCCGAGATCGGCAGGTACATTCTGCCGGGCGATGACGTCATGACGGTATGGCCGGGCGATGATGCGGATGCTGACGCGGAGCGGGAGCTGCGCGATGCGCTGCTGCTGGGTATGGAGCGTACGCCGCACCAGGATCTGAAGCTGGGGGTGATCGAGCTGATGGACATCGCGGTCAAGGCGATGTCGCCGAGCGTGAACGATCCGACGACAGCCTTGAACGCGATCGACCGGCTGGGTGAAGTTCTGCTGGAGCTGGCGTGGCGCCGCCGCGGTGACCTCGTCGAGATGAGTGATCATGGCCGTCCTCTGCTGATCACCCGTCGGCCGACGCTGGAGGATACGCTCGCGGTCGCGTTCGATCAGGTGCGGCACTACGCCGGAGACAATCCGACTGTGATGATTGCACTGACGCGCCTGCTCGGGCGGCTGGCCAGAATGTCGCCGGATACGGCACGGGCTGCGTTTGTCGAACATCTGCACGAGGTGAAGAGCACGGCAGAACGGAGGATCACGGACCCCGTCGATCGGAGGAGGTATGACGAGGCGGCAGGCGAGGCGTCGCGGGTGGCTGCCGGCGAGGCCCGCGCGAGTATCGAATCACACGCCGGCTAGACGTCGCCTCTCAGCGTGCAGTGTACTCGTGCACGAAGTCGATGACAGCCTTTGCGACCCGCCAGTCCGTCTCCGGCAGAATGCCGTGTCCCAGGTTGAAGATGTGACCGGGACGCCCGCCCACACGGTCGAGGATGTCTTTCGTACGGCGCAGAGCGAAGTCCTTCCCGGCGAGCAGTGCGCAAGGGTCGAGATTGCCCTGAATCGCACGATCTTCGCCGATGATGGACCAGGCTTCGTCGATCGGCAGGCGCCAGTCGACGCTCACGGCATCGCCGCCGCCGTCGGCGACCAGGCGTAGCAGCGCGGGATTGCCGTTGTAGAAGTTGATGGTAGGCACACGAGCGGCCTCGAGACGCGAGAACATCGTGCGCATGTGAGGCAGCACGTACTCCTCGTAATCGTGCGGGCCGAGCGCGCCGGCCCACGAGTCGAACACCTGCACCGCACCGGCGCCGGCCTCGTGCTGCGCGATCGCGAACTCTGCCATGTGCGTAGCCCAGAAATCGGCAAGCCGATTCCACGCCTCGGGCTCGCTCCACATGAACGTCTTCAGCTCCGCGAGATCGCGCGAACGATGGCCCATAATGAGGTAGGAGCAGAGAGTGAACGGCGCACCGACGAAGCCGAGCACCGGCACGTGCAGCCGCTCCACCAGCAGCCGGATCTGATCCAGGTTGTAGTCGAGCTCGGTACGCGGGTCGAACGGCGTGAGCAGCTCCACATCCTCCGGCTTCGTGATGGGGTTGTGGACGACCGGCCCCACGCCCTTGCGCATCTCCAGATCGAAGCCCGCAGCGAAATAGGGTGTGGATAGATCGTTGTACAGCACAGCGGCATCGACATCGTAATACTGGAGCGGGAGCATCGTGATCTCGGCCGCCGCCTCAGGATCTCGCAGCAGATCGAACATGCCGTGTGCTGCCCGCGCCTCGTTGTATGACGGGAGGGAGCGTCCGGCCTG
>DATABQ010000134.1:0-1595 GCA_036259495.1 Longimicrobiales bacterium
CGACCCGCGCGCGAGAGGAGAGGACCCGTGACGTTCGGCCAGCGCATCCTGCGCGATATGCTCGTCGTGCACGGCGTGCTCGTGCTGGTGCTGCTCGTGGCCAAGCCCGAGAATCGCCTGCGCGCGCCCGACACGAAGCTCGGCCAATCGATGGTCACCGTCGCCTCCAGAGCCAGACGAGCGCTATCACGAAACCGGCCGCGCTTCCCACAACGAGCACAACGAGCGCGCGCAGGCGATTCTCGGGCTTGGCCACGAGCAGCACCAGCACGAGCACGCCGTGCACGACGAGCATATCGCGCAGGATGCGCTGGCCGAACGTCACGGGTCCTCTCCTCTCGCGCGCGGGTCGGGCCGCTCGCCACACCTGCAGACGGCCACGGTACGGCCATCGACGGCTTCAACCCACTGGCCGGGGTCGCACACCATGACGGCGCCCGGTTCGCGATACGAGCTGGAGATGTCGACCACCTTCTCGCGGCACTTGCCGTCGATCTTGGACAGCTCGTCGCGCGCGGTGCTCGCGTCGGCGAACGTCTCACACGCGTGATTCGCCGAGGCTCCGGCGACGAAGATCGAGGTGTAGAACGCCATGCGCGTCCACGGAGGCCAGGGTGGTCCGTTCACCACAACCACCTCCAGAACCGGCGCAGCAGACCGGGCGGACGCGGCGCGAGCGGCGGAACGCGCGAGAAGCCGATGCAGCGTGCGGCGACGTCCGGCCGCAGTTGACTCGTGTACCTCCCGGCGAACGCGCCGCACTTCCAGAACGACGGGCCGGTGCTCTCGCGGATCAGGTGCCGGCAGTCAGCGCACGCGTCTACCGGGCGCTCGCCACCACCTTGCAGCACCGTCAGCTTCTTCGCCGTCATGGCTCGTTCTCCCAGTCTCGAAACAGGTTCACCGGCCAGTCGCGCGGGTCGCGGCGGCCGTTCAGGTAGCGGCCCCGGTTCAGCTTCGCCAGCGCCTTCCACGCATCACGCCGCTTGCGCGACGCACGAGCCTCCTGGAAGGCTAGCAACGCCATCCGACGCCAGTGACGCCGCGTCTCTTTCGCGTGCGCCTTCCAGACCCGCGCGCGCGTCCGCCAGAACGCGATCTCCTCGTGATGCAGCTCGTGCAGGTGCTGCGCCCAGCCGCGGTCCTCGTCGCGCTGCTGCTCCAGGCGCTCGATGCGGTGCTCCAGCATGTCGACGACGTCCAGCAGCTCCCGCAGCTCGCCGACCTCGACCTCGATGGACATGCGCTCGCCCCAGCCTCGGATGCGCTCTCGCCAGCGTTCGAGGTCGGTCACTTCGGCGCCCCACGGCGGTACGCGCGCAGCCATAGATCACGTCGACTGCTGCGCGCCTGCTCGGTTGCGATGGCATCCGCCAGCTCTTCGAGCAGCGTGAACGCGACCCTGTCTGCCTTGATCAGCGCTTCGAGGTGCACGCGCGCGGTCTGCGGGTCACCCCAGATGTCGCGGCAGAGGTCCAGCACGACTTCCACACGTTCTTGATCGGTCACCTTCACCGCTCCCCCTTCGCCCGCGCACGCAGCTCGGCGGCCCAGCGCTGCAAGAGCCAGGCTGGATCGCTCTCTGTCGGATACGC
>DATABQ010000135.1:0-17010 GCA_036259495.1 Longimicrobiales bacterium
GGGCTGCATGAGTGAATCGGCGCCGACGTACTCCCCCTGATCCGGGGACGGCAGTCAGGGACAGGAAAATGCGGTGCTGCGCCGTTCTGCAGAATGGGTTCCGCGTCCGGCTGTTGTAACATCGCCGCCCGCCTGATCTTCCCTGACCGGACCGCTTCCCGGGATCCCGTTTCCCCCCGGTTCACCCACCAGACCCCCCGAGCCCGAACCTACCGCCATCCCACCTCTTGCATCCGTCCGCATTCGATGTATACTTATGCAGGGAACAATGAATAACAAACCGTACAGCGCCGCCATACTCGGCGCCACCGGATACACCGGTCAGGAACTCGTCGCCCTGCTTACGCGGCATCCGCGGATCAGGGCGACCTTCGCATCCTCGGAGTCCGAGGCGGGTCAGTCCGCCGGCACGGCCGGCCTCACGTACACGCGCGCCCAGGACGTTCCGCTCGGTGAGACGGACGTGGTGTTCACGTGTCTGCCGCACGGCACATCGGAGGAGTGGGTGCTGTGTGCGCGGGCAGCCGGCTCGCGGGTCGTGGACCTGTCGCCGGACCTGCGCGACGGGCGTCATGGCGCTGTGTACGGGCTGCCTGAGCTGTGGCGCGACCGGATCGGCGGTGCGGAGCTGGTGGCGAATCCGGGCTGCTATCCGACGGGCATCCTGCTGGGCCTCTGCCCGCTGTTGCGGGCGGGATTGTTGGATGTGACGCGGCCGGTGATGGTCGACGCGGCATCGGGGGTAACGGGAGCCGGTCGGGCGGCGAAGCGCGACCTCCTGTTTGCGGAAGTGGCGGAGGATTACCGCGCGTACGCGGCCGGCAACTCGCACCGTCATGTGCCGGAGATCGCGCGAGGGCTGGCGGCGGCTGCGGGATGCGACGTGCCCTTCGTCTTCACGCCGCACCTGCTGCCGGTGCGTCGCGGGATTCTGGAGACGATGTACGTACCGGTCGTCGATGGCGCAGACGCAGCCGACGTGGTGCGGATGTGGGAGGAATCCTACGCGGCGGAGCCGTTCGTGGAGGTGTGGCCCGCGGGGCTGCCACCGCTGCGCGCCAGCACTCACCGCAACGTGGTGATGCTTGGCGCGAGCGCGGTTGACGGTCTCGAGCAGCCGATGGTTCTGATTGTCGCGTCGTTCGACAATCTCGTGAAGGGCGCTGCCGGCCAGGCGCTCCAGAATGCGAACCTGATGCTTGGTCTGTGCGAGCACGAGGGGTTGGTCCGGTGACGATGAAGGTGGTGAAGATCGGCGGTGCGGCTCTCGGTGATTCCGCATGGGTCGCGCAGTTTGCAGCCGCGGTTTCAGCTGCGCGCGAGCCGCTCGTGATCGTGCACGGCGGCGGTCCGGATATCACGGCGCTTTCCGACCGCCTGGGGATCGAAGTGCGCTGGCACGAAGGACGTCGCATCACGCCGCCGGAGGCGCTCGATGTCGCGGCCATGGTGCTGACCGGTCGCGTGAACAAGAAGCTGGTCGGTGCGCTTCTGTCCGCGGGAGTCGACGCGATCGGACTTTGTGGCATCGACGGCGGTCTGCTTCGCGCGGACATCGTCGAGGAGGGCGCACTCGGCCGCGTCGGGCGCGTTACGGACGTGCGTACCGGTCTCCTGGCGGGGCTGCTGCAGCTCGGCCATACGCTGGTCGTGTCGCCGATCTCTCACGGTCTGGACGGGGAGCCGCTGAACGTGAACGCCGATGATGCGGCGGCTGCGATTGCGTCGTCGCTGGGTGCGACCGAGCTGATCTTCCTGACGGACGTGCCTGGTGTCCGGGACGGCGGTCTCGTCCGGCCCCTGCTCGGTCCCGCAGACGCGGCGTCGCTCATCCGGTGCGGCGTGGCGACGGCCGGGATGCGCGTGAAGCTCACGGCAGCCGTCGCCGCGCTCGCCTCCGGCGTGGCAGCGGTGAGGATCGGTGATGCACGGGTCCTGTACGACACGTCGGCCGGCACAGTGGTGCGGTCGTCATCAGCGGCAATTTCCCTCGGAGTTGCATGATGAGCAGTTCGGCATTGTCCGCATCGCAGTCAGTCACAGTTGCCCAGCCGACCACGGAGTCGGCCGGGATCGGCGGCTCAACGATGCCCGCTCAATCTGCGGTGCTTGGTACGTACCGGCCTGCACCTCCGGTCTTCACGCGTGCGCTCGGGTGCCGCGTCTTCGACAGTGAGGAGCGATCGTACCTGGACTTCGCGAGCGGCATTGGTGTGAATGCGCTCGGGTATGGCGATGCCGGTGTCGCGGATGCACTTCGCGCTCAGCTCGAGACAGGCCTCGTGCACACGTCGAATCTGTATCGTACCGCGCCGGCCGAGCTGCTCGCACGCGCGCTCGTTGAGCACTCGTTCGCCGATCGGGTGTTCTTCTCGAATTCGGGTGCCGAGGCGAACGAGGCGGCATTCAAGTTTGCACGTCGATACGCGCGTGAAGTCGGTGGCGCCGCGAAGCACGAGATCGTCGCGCTGCGGGGCGGCTTTCACGGCCGGCTGTTCGGCGCGCTCGCGGCCACGGATCGTCCGGCCATGCAGGAGCCGTTCATGCCGCTCATGCCGGGCGTGCATTTCATCGCCCCGGGCGACGTCGCCGACGCCCGCAACGCGATCAGCAGCGAGCGTACGGCGGCGATCATCGTCGAGCCTGTGCAGGGTGAGGGCGGTGTGAAGCCGCTGGGAGCGGCGTACCTGCGCGCGCTGCGCGATCTGGCCGATGCCGCCGGCGCGCTGCTCATCTTCGACGAGGTGCAGTGCGGCCTCGCGCGGACCGGTCACCTGTTCGCGTATCAGGCAACGGACGTCACGCCTGACGTGCTGACGCTCGCGAAGCCGCTTGCGGGTGGATTGCCGATGGGTGCAACGCTGGTGACTGAGCGCGTTGCGGCGGCGATCCGGCCGGGCGATCACGCGACTACGTTCGGCGGCGGACCTCTCGTGGCTGCCGTTGCGCTGCACGTGTTCGGCCGTATAGCCGATGCCGGCTTCCTCGCCGACCTGCGCGAAACGGGTGCCTGGCTCTCGCAGAGGCTGGATGAGCTGTGTTCACTCGAGAATGTCACCGGCATCCGGGGTGCGGGGATGATGTGGGGCATCGAGCTGAGCGTAGCCGCAGCGCCGCGGGTGCCTGCGGCGCTGGAGAACGGTCTGCTCGTGACGGCTGCCGGCGAGAACGTGCTCCGCCTGCTGCCGCCTCTCGTGATCACACCGGCGGAGATCGATGAAGGCATCGCGATTCTGCGGGAGGTGCTGCAGTGAGCATGGCGCTGCCGGTGCTCGATCACGTTGTGCGCAGTGAGCTCGAGTTCGCACGCGCAACACGCCCGCTCTCGATCGTGACGGACGGTTCGGCGCTGTACCTGCGGCGGGCGGAGCCGTCGGACGCCCGCGAGATCCACGAGCTGCTCGAGGTGTTCGTCGCGCACGGTCAGCTTCTGCCACGCACACTGAAGCAGATCTATCGGACCATCCGCGACTTTGTCGTGGCGATCGAGGATGGGCGTGTCGTCGGGTGCGCAGCGTTGCGCATCTACTCGGCGGAGGTCGCCGAGGTCGGTGCGCTGGCGGTGCGCGCGGAAAAGCACGGCTGCGGCATCGGGCGTCAGCTCGTGGAGACGGTCGTTCACGACGCCGCCATGCTCGGCCTGCGGCGCGTGTTCGCGCTCACGCTCCAGGATGGATTCTTTCACCGCCTCGGGTTCGGGACGACCGTCGTCTCGGAGTTCCCCGAGAAGGTTGCGGCAGACTGCATGTCGTGCGCTCGGCGGGCGACGTGCAGCGAGATCGCAGTCGCACGTTCGCTGATCCACTGACCGACCTTAACAGCAGAAGAGGAAGCAATGTCCTTCACCATCGTACTGGCCTATTCCGGCGGCCTCGACACGTCGATCATCGTGCCGTGGCTGCGCGAGAACTATGAGAATGCGGAGGTCATCTGCGTCGCGGCCGACGTCGGTCAGGGTGAGGAGCTGACAGGGCTGGAAGCGCGGGCGCGGCACCAGGGTGCGAGCGCTCTCGTCGTCCAGGACCTGCGCGAGGCGTTCGTGCGCGAAGTGATCTGGCCGACACTGCGCGCGGGCGCGGTCTACGCGCGCAAATACCTGCTCGGCACATCCATGGCACGCCCGATCATCGCTCGCAGTCAGGCACAGCTCGCCGTGAACGTCGGCGCCAATGCGCTCGCCCACGGGTGCACGGGCAAGGGCAACGATCAGGTACGGTTCGAGCTCTCCTACGCTGCGTTCGCGCCGAACCTCCGCGTCATTGCGCCGTGGCGGCAGTGGGACATCCGTTCGCGCGAGGACGCGATCAACTATGCGGAGGCGCGGAGCATTCCGGTGCCGGTCACGAAGGCGAAGATCTACTCGCGCGACCGCAACCTCTGGCACGTCTCGCACGAGGGCGGTCCGCTCGAGGACCCGGGGAACGAGGCGCCGGCGGATCTGTTCATGATCACTGCCGCGCCCGAGGAGGCGCCGGATCGCGCACAGTATGTCGAGATCGGCTTCGAGGCAGGGTATCCCGTCACGGTGGACGGTGAAGCGCTCGACCCCGTTCAGCTCGTGGAGGTGCTGAACGAGATCGGCGGCCGGCATGGTGTCGGTCGCGCCGATATCATCGAGGATCGCATGGTCGGCATGAAGTCGCGCGGCGTGTACGAGACGCCGGGCGGTACGCTGCTCTACACAGCGCATCGCGAGCTCGAGCAGATTGTCCTGGACCGGCGTGCACTCGCGCTGAAGGATCAGGTCGCGCAGCGCTATGCAGACATCGTATACGAGGGCCGCTGGTGGTCGACGGAGCGAGAGGCTCTCGACGCTCTGGTCGATCGTACGCAGCAGCGCGTCACGGGAAGTGTGCGCCTGAAGCTGTACAAGGGCAGTGCGATCATCGCATCGCGTACCACGCCCTACCCGCTCTACGATGCGGGTCTGGCATCCTTCGGCGATGACGGGCATTACGACCACGCCGACGCGGCAGGGTTCATCCGCCTGCTGTCTCTGCCGACCAGGGCTGAGGCGCTCCAGACGGCCGCATTCAACGAGTCCGGATCCAGCCGCGCAGCGGATGCCCGGAGCGCGCCCCGGTCCGTACCGGCAGTCCATGATGCACTGCAGCCGGCAGCGCCGGTACAGCATGCGCAGGCCCCGGTACAGCATGCGCAGGCATCGCCGGCCGCTGCATCGCCCGCGGAGCAGCCGGCTCAGCGGTCGATGGTGCAGCATGTGCATCCGGTCTCTGTGTAATGGCACAGTCGATTATCGAAACCGGAACACCGCCGATCACACCGCCGTCGGAGCACCGCCTGTGGGGCGGTCGCTTTCAGGCCGCGCCTGCGCTGTCGCTCGAGGAGCTGAATCGCTCACTGGATGTGGATCGGCGGCTCTGGCAGGAGGACATCGAGGGCAGCCTTGCGTGGGTGCAGGCGTTGCTGCGCGCGGGCGTATTGTCCGCCGACGAAGCTGTCGCGCTCGATGGCGGGCTGCGTCGCGTCGCGCATCGTCTCGAGGAGGCGTTCCCGGCCGATGCGCCCGACGAGGACATCCACACGCTCGTCGAACGCATGCTCTACGAGGAAGCCGGTGCGGTCGCTGGCAAGCTGCACACGGGCCGGTCGCGGAACGATCAGGTCGCCACCGACGCCCGACTCTGGACACTGCGCGCGTGTGGCCGGATCGAACGCGAGCTGCGCGGCGTTCAGCTCGCTCTCGTCGAGCTGGCGACGGACCACGTCGACGTGCTGATGCCCGCGTACACGCACATGCGGCGGGCGCAGCCGGTCCGGGTCGCGCACTGGCTGCTGTCACACTTCTGGGCGCTCCAGCGCGATCGCGAGCGGCTGTTCGCCGCCGTCGATCGCGTCAGTGTGCTGCCGCTCGGGTCGGGCGCGGTGAGCGGTTCCGGTTTCGCCGTGGATCGCACGCTGCTCAAGGAGCTGCTCGGATTTCGTCACGTGTCGCAGAACTCGATCGATGCGGTCGGCGACCGGGACTGGCTGTGCGAGGTGCTGTTCGTCACGTCAATGGTCGCGACGCACCTGTCTCGTCTGGCGGAAGATCTCATCATCTTCTCGAGCGACGAGTTCCGGTACGTACAGCTGCCCGAGGCGTTCACGACCGGTTCGAGCCTGATGCCGCAGAAGCGGAATCCCGACGGTCTCGAGCTGGCGCGCGGCATGGCGGCTCGCTCGATCGGTGAGCTGACCTCTGCGCTCGCCATGCTCAAGGGCACGCCCTCGGGATACAACAAGGACTTCCAGGAGGACAAGCGACTGCTGTTCGGTGCCGTGGATGCGATGGAGCGGCTGCTCCCGACGACGCGGGAGACGATCGCGGGGCTGCGTTTCGACACGGACCGGCTGGCCGATGCGCTCCGCGACGAGGCGCTCCTCGCGACGGACCTCGCCGATGAGCTCGTCCGGCGCGGCGTGCCGTTCCGCGAGTCGCACGCCGCGGTCGGACGCCTCCTGCGGGCGGCGGATGAGCGTGGTGTTCAGGTGTCGGAGCTGCCCGAAACGTCCTGGACGGACGCGCACCCGCGCTTCGTCGAGCCGCGTCTGCCGACGCTCTCTGCTGAGGCGTCCGTCGATGCGCG
Organism: Longimicrobiales bacterium; assembly: GCA_036259495.1. Classification (GTDB taxonomy): domain Bacteria; phylum Gemmatimonadota; class Gemmatimonadetes; order Longimicrobiales; family RSA9; genus SH-MAG3. The sequence goes on from DATABQ010000135.1 coordinate 6,591, forward strand.
GGCTGTTGACGGCGGGACCGCGCGCGGGGCCGTCCTGCGGCAGCTTACGGCGGCGCGCGACGCTCTGGTCTGATCGGAACGGAAGTTGCACCCCGGCCATCCGAAAACCGGAATCTTCCATACCCCCGGCGCCGTCGGAGCGACAAGGTGAAAAATCCGTTCTCGTCGAAAGACCTTTCTGAAGCGACGCGCCGCCGTGTAGAGCTGGCGATCGCGGTGGCGCAGGAAAGGTTGCTGAGCACACACGTTGACCATGCGCTGCGTCTCATCCAGCTCGTTGGCGAGCAGGTGCCGTTCGAGAACGCACTCGGCATCTACACGCGGCTGTTACGGCTCTCCGATGATGAGGCCCGCGTGATCACGACACGCGCTCTCGCGATTCTTGGTGAGCAGACGCGCGACGCGCCTGATTACAGTGACGCCGTCATGCAGGCGCGCGAGCCGGACGCAGGTGAGAACGAGAGCTCGCGCTCGTTCCTGCGCAACATGCGGCAGCGGCTGCGCGGCCGGGTCAAGGACGACCTGCGGAGATGGGTCGAGCTGTCTGCGGCCCGCACGGAAGTCGCGATTCTGAACACGCACGTCGACAACGCGGTGAACTTCGTCGACATGCTGGAGCCGGATGTCGCGGCGGCGGAGGCGGTGGACGTGTACCTGGATGCGCTGGAAGTCAGGGAGAGCGTCGCCGAGGTGGCGTACTACCTGGTCCTGGCCCGCATTGCCGACGAGGAGCTGCCTGACGCGAAGGGCACGGCCGCGTCGCGCAGCGTGCCTGAGCCGGCGAGCGGAGTCCGCCTCGAAGGCAGCTGACGACCGGAGTCTCCGCAGGATTCGCGGGCAGTTGCGCACTCGAAACCGGCCGGCCGCCCTGAGCGGTTCGGCCGTTTTTGCGTGCCGCATGAGCCGATACTACATTCCCGCCGCTGTGACAGAATCGCTCCCCAGGCATCGAGTAGAATGGCCCGATCTGCCGCTCCTTCCGCCGCCCCTGATGTCGACGCACTGCGCGACCGGGCACGAATCGTCCGCCGTCATATCGTAGAGATGCTGCACGAAGCGGCGAGCGGCCATCCGGGCGGCTCGCTGTCTGCCGTCGAGATCGTGACCGCGCTGTATTTCGGCGGCGTGCTGCGCCACGACCCGGAGAACCCGGAATGGCCGGACCGCGATCGCTTCGTCCTGTCGAAGGGGCACGGCGTGCCCGTCCAGTACGCCGCACTCGCCATGGCCGGATATTTCCCGATCGACGAGCTGAGCACGCTGCGAAAGATCGACAGCCGGCTCCAGGGCCACCCGGTGCTCGGCACCGCGCCCGGTATCGAGGCATCGACCGGATCCCTCGGTCAGGGCCTCTCGATCGGGCTGGGCATGGCACTGGCCGCCCGACTCGACGCAAACGACTACCGTGTCTTCGTTCTGCTCGGCGACGGTGAATGCCAGGAGGGACAGGTGTGGGAGGCCGCAATGGCGGCAGGCCATCACCGCCCGGACAACCTCATTGCAATCGTCGACTACAACAAGTTCCAGCTCGACGGTGCTACGGCGGACATCATCGGGCTCGAGCCGCTCGCAGCGAAGTGGGAGTCGATGGGATGGAAGACACGGGAGATCGATGGCCACGACATGCGCCAGGTGCTCGATGCACTCCAATGGTCGATGAGTGCAGGCGAGCCGGCGTGCATCATTGCGCACACGGTGAAGGGGAAGGGCGTCAGCTTCATGGAAGGCGAGAACGCATATCACGGCGTGGCGCCGTCCGATGATGAGCTGGCACGTGCGCTCGGCGAGCTCGACGGTGAGGATCCGGAGGAGCAGCACGCGCACGCACTCGGCAGCGACCACGTCCTCGAGGAGGCCGAGAAATCGATCGATGCCGAATCGCAGGCGAACGGGAAGGGCGGGGCACGATGAAGGACCTGTATCCCGGCCTCGAGTTCGGCAAGGCGACACGGGACGCATACGGCGAGGCGCTGCGCGATCTCGGGCGTGACCATCCTGAGATCGTAGTGCTCGACGCGGATCTCGCGAAGAGCACCAAGAGCGCTACGTTCGGTGAAGCGTTCCCCGACCGCTTCTTCAATGTAGGCATTCAGGAAGCGAATCTCGTGGGAATGGCGGGCGGCATGGCGAGCTGCGGCAAGGTGCCGTTCATCTCGAGCTTCGCCGCGTTCGTGATTCTGAAGGGCTACGACCAGCTGCGCATGGCGGTGTCGTATCCGAAGCTGAACGTGAAGGTCGTGGGGAGCCACGGCGGCATCTCGATCGGCGAGGATGGTGCGAGCCAGCAATCCGTGGAGGATGTCGCACTCGCCTGTGCGCTGCCCGACTTCGTCGTATGTGTGCCGAGCGATGAACATCAGATGCGTGCGGTGGTCAAGGCCGCATTCGAGCACAACGGCCCCGTATACATTCGCTCGGGCCGGCCGAAGGCGCCCCTCATTTACGATGCCACACCGGACTTCGCGTTCGGCCGCGCCGCGAAACTGCGCGAGGGCAGCGATCTCACGATCATCGCGAACGGTCTGCTCGTCGCGTCCGCACTCGTCGCGGCGGAACGCCTCGCCCGGGATGGGATCGAGGCGCGCGTGATCGACATGGCGTGCGTGAAGCCGCTGGACGAGGATGCGGTACGTGCAGCGGCGGAAGAGACCGGCGCGATCGTCGTCGCCGAAGAGCACCTCGTCCATGGCGGCCTCGGTGCCCGCGTCGCGCAGGCGGTGTGCACATCGCAGCCCGTCCCGATCGAGTTCGTCGGTCTCGATGACACCTATGCCGAGAGCGGCGATCCGGCTGCGCTGATGAGGAAGTACGGCCTCACGTGGAAAGAGGTCGAAGCGGCTGCGCGCCGGGTGGTCTCCCGCCGTGCGGGCGCGGCGCGGTGACCGAACGGGAACAACAGAAGCGCGCGGCCGCAGAGCGGGCGGTCAACTACGTCGCATCGGGAATGCGGCTGGGTCTCGGCACCGGCTCCACGGCAAAGCACGTCCTGGACGTGCTGAGTGAGCGACTCCGTGACGGCTCGCTCAGCGACATCGCAGGTGTGCCCACGTCAAGCGCAACGGCCGAGTACGCCGGCCGCCTCGGTATACCGCTGCTCGACCTCGATGACGTTCAGCGGCTGGACCTCGCGATCGACGGTGCGGACGAGGTCGACCCGCAGCTCAACCTGATCAAGGGGCTCGGCGGCGCACTGCTCTGGGAGAAGATCGTAGAGAGTGCCGCGGACCGCTTCGTCGTCGTCGTGGACGAGTCCAAGCTGGTGCAGCGACTCGGCCACAGGGCGCCGGTGCCGGTCGAGGTCGTGCCGTTCGGCTGGCGTTCGCTGCTGCCCCACTTCAGTGCACTGGGTGCGCGGCCGGAGCTGCGGATGAACGGCAGCGCGCCGCTGGTGACGGACGGCGGCCATCACATCGTCGACTGCCATTTTGATGGCGGCATCGATGATGCGGCAGGCACCGCAGTGCGGCTGCGGTCGCGTGCGGGTGTCGTGGAAACCGGAATGTTCATCGATATGGCGACGTGCGTGGTCGTTGCGGGCACAGACGTGCGCGTACTGGAACCCGGACGTCAGGCAACAACAGGCGAGGATACATGAGTCAGAACGTGGAGGCACTGCTCGGCAGCGACGCGAAGTCGCTGCTCGACCACACGTGCAGGATCCCGAAGGAGCAGCTGCACCTGCCAGGACCGGATTTCGTCGACCGCGTGTGGCAGATCTCGGATCGGCCTGTGCCGGTGCTGCGCAGTCTTCAGCAGATGTTCGATCACGGGCGTCTCGGCGGTACGGGCTATCTGTCCATCCTGCCGGTCGATCAGGGCATCGAGCATTCGGCGGGTGCGAGCTTCGCGCCCAACCCCGCGTACTTCGATCCCGAGAAGATCGTGCAGCTCGCCGTCGAAGGCGGGTGCAACGCTGTCGCTTCGACGCTCGGCGTGCTCGGCGCGGTCGCGCGCAAGTACGCGCATCGCATCCCGTTCCTCGTGAAGCTGAATCACAACGAGCTGCTGTCCTATCCCAACCAGCATGACCAGGTCTACTTCGGGCAGGTGGGGCAGGCATTCGAGATGGGCGCCGTCGCCGTCGGTGCGACGATCTATTTCGGTTCGGCGGAGTCGCGCCGGCAGATCCAGGAAACGAGCGAGGCGTTCCAGCAGGCCCACGAGCTCGGCATGGCGACCGTGCTCTGGTGCTATCTGCGCAATCCCGAGTTCAAGCAGGGCGGCACGGACTATCACGACGCCGCGGACCTCACGGGCCAGGCGAATCACATCGGGGTCACCATCCAGGCCGACATCATCAAGCAGAAGCTGCCGACGAACAACGGCGGTTACAACGCGCTGAAGAATTTCGGCAAGACGCACAAGAAGGTTTATTCGGAGCTGACGACCGATCACCCGATCGACCTCGTCCGCTATCAGGTCGCGAACTGCTACATGGGTCGCGCGGGCCTCATCAATTCGGGCGGTGCATCCGCCGGCGAGAGCGACCTCGAGGAGGCAGTGCGCACGGCCGTCATCAACAAGCGTGGCGGTGGCATGGGCCTGATCTCGGGACGCAAGGCGTTCCAGCGTCCCACAGCGGAAGGCGTCGCGCTGCTGAACACCATTCAGGACGTGTACCTCGATGAGCGCATTACCGTAGCGTGAGCGTCGCAGGGATCGTGAACACGGCCGCGACATGATCGCGACCCGCGCCAGGTTGGCAACGGCAGCGCTATGTCCCTGAAGATTTCGCCATCGATTCTGTCGGCGGACTTCGCGCGGCTGGCGGATGCCGTTGCCGAAGCGGAGGCGGCCGGTGCCGACTGGATCCACGTCGACGTGATGGATGGCCACTTCGTGCCGAACATCACGATCGGGGTGCCCGTGGTCGCGGCGCTTCGCCGGGTGACGAAGCTGCCGCTCGACGTGCACCTCATGATCGAGCAGCCGGATCGCTACATCGACGCGTTCGTCGACGCAGGGGCGGACTGGCTCACGGTGCATCAGGAAGCGAGCGTGCACCTGCATCGCAGCGTGGAGCGGATTCGGCAGCTCGGCGCCCGGCCCGGCGTCTCGATCAATCCGGCCACGCCCGTGTCCGCATTGTCAGAGATTCTGCCTTACGTCGATCTCGTGCTCGTCATGAGCGTGAATCCCGGGTTCGGCGGACAGAAGTACATTCCGACCAGCACCGGCAAGATCGCCGCACTGCGCCATCAGCTCGATGAGCGCGGCCTGTGGCCGATCGAGCTGGAGGTGGACGGTGGAGTGAGCGAGACCACGGCCGGCGACGTTGTTGCGGCAGGAGCTACCGTGCTCGTGGCGGGTGCCGCGATCTTCAACGAAACGGCGCCCGTAGCGGACAACATCCGTCGCCTGCGAGCGGCCGCGGGAGGTTGACGGACGCGGGCCCGTGAACGGTTGTTCGCGTGGCGGGCTCGTGCTACATTGGGCATCGAAGGTGCAAGGCCTTCGACAGACACAAGTGCCGAACGCGCTCGTCGCGCGGCGGGGGAACCGATTTAACGGGGTGTGTCCGGCTCAGCCGGAGGGAGACTTCCTTCTCCTAACCCGTCAGCTAACCTCGCAGGCGAAAAAAGGAAGCGTGGAGCGCCCGCTCCACACTCTCAGAGAAACCGTCGCATTCCAGCGGTTTCCGCCGCCTGCATGCCTGCACGACGCGCGCGCCTCCGGCCACGAGGGGAGGTGTGATGTGGATCGGATTCTACTCATAAGCGGAGACATGGTCAGGAGCCGTGAGACGCTGCGCCGGCGGGTGCTGCGCTTCACGGGATCACGCAAGGCTACGCGCGTGATCATGAACCGGATCGAGGACGCGCAGCGACTCGGCCAGATCATGTCCTGCATGGTGCTGCCGCGCGCCGATGCCGCGGACTCGGAGTATGGTGACGAGTTCCACTGGGATGTTCGTGTGAGCTACGCGGCGGCCGGTTCGCACGGAGGTCGGCATGCATGAGCTGATGGAACAGGCGAATGCCGCGCCGCCGACCACCCACAGGGTTCTCGCGCTGACGGGCGGCGCGCCAGCGGAGCGACTGCTGGAGCTGGCACACTGCAGCACGCCACGCGGAGCACGGCTCGAGCTGTTCAGCCTGCATGGAGATGAACCCTCACCCCGGTGTGGCGATTCATCCCTGCTGGCCGGCGCGGGTGATGGCCAGCCCGATGTGCGAGCCGTGATTCGTGCGCTGCACGATACGCGGGCGGATGCTCTCGTGCTCGGCTATCCTGATCACGCATCCGGCCGGAGCGATTTCACGGATATCGTCGAACGTGCGACCGCCGCTGCATCGGTGGATGTGATCGTATGCGTGAATCGGCACGAGCGCCCCTGGCGTCGAGTCCTCGTACCCTATCTGTACGGGCCGCTCGACGGCGGAGCGCTCGGCGTCGCCCGGCGGATCGCCCGCACCGGCAGCGCGGCGGTCACTGTCCTGCATGTGACCGATCCAACGAGCGACGATGATGATGGCGTTCAGGCGCTGCGTGCGTCGATCGACGGCTGCACCCTGAAGGTCGTCACCGCGAGCGATCCGGTGAGCGCTGCTGCGGCGGAAGCACGGCGCGGCTACGACCTCATCGTGCTGGGCGGGCGTGAGCGCCTGGCCCTTGGCCGGTACTTCACCATGCGTCAGCAGCGTCTGCTGCTCACCACGGACGCCACACTCGTCATCGTCCATCCCGGCCGCCACGCTGTGTGAGCAGGCGCCCGCCTGCTCGAGCCATTCTTGTTGAGACGGAACGGCCCGGCCGCTACATTGTGCGGCGGGCCCGGGTGGCGGAATGGCATACGCAGTCGACTTAAAATCGACGGCCCCAAAAGGGCATGTGGGTTCGACCCCCACCCCGGGCATGACATCCATCAAAAGGAGCGCGCCGGTATCCACGGTTGCGCACGGATACGGTAGGCATGAGCACGGCTATCCTGCTGCTCGCCATCGCGGGCGCCATCGCGGTGATGCTGCGATTGCTGCGCGCAGCGTTCGCGGCGCTGCGCGGCGGTGTAGACGCGTTCATCGCCCGGGATGTAGCAGAGACTCGCGCGCACCGCGGTGATCTCACCGGTCTCGATGATGCCCGCGCCGCGGCTGCGCTCGCCCGGCGCCGGAGATGGCTGTCGCTCGGGCACGCGTTTCTCTGGGCCGGTCTGCTGATCATTCCCACGCTCACACCATGGCCGCAGGCGCTCTACGCGTGTTACGCGCTGCTGTGGCTCGTACCGCGCGGACCGCGCCCCGCACCGGGCGCATGATCCGCGTCACCTTCCTCGGAACCGCCGCCGCCCGCCCCACGGTGGGGCGCAACGTCAGCGCGGTGATGGTGCATCGCGGCGGTGATTCGCTGCTGTTCGACTGCGGCGAGGGAACGCAGCGGCAGATGATGCGTTACGGCAGCGGCTTCTCCGTCGACGACATCTTCTTCAGTCACCTGCACGCCGATCACTTCCTGGGCCTCACCGGCCTTCTGCGCACCATGGGGTTGCAGGGCAGGGAGGAGCGGATGCGGCTGTGGGCTCCTGAGGGCGGCGCGCGCATCCTTCGCGAGGCGGCGCATCTCGGCATGGAGCGCGTCACGTTTCCCCTCGAGATCAATGAGCTCCAGCCGGGGCAGCGGGTGCCGCGGGATGGCTATGATCTCGTCCCGTATCGCTCCGAGCACGGGCTGCGGTCGCTCGGATTTGCCCTGGTCGAGGCCGAGCGTCTGGGCCGCTTCGATCCTGACCGGGCTCGCGCGCTCGGAGTACCGGAGGGTCCGCTGTTCGGGAAACTGCATCGCGGCGAGAGTGTGGAAGTGGATGGTCGCATCATCACGGCTGCGGAGCTCGTGGGGCCGTCGCGGCCGGGGCGCTGCGTCGTGTATACGGGCGATACACGGCCCTGCGATGCGACGATCGACATTGCCCGCAATGCAGATCTGCTCATTCACGATGCAACGTTCACTCACGATGAGGCGCCGCGCGCGAAGGACACCAACCACTCGACCGCGCATGAAGCTGCCGAGGTGGCGAAGCGCGCGGGCGTGCTCCAGCTCGCGCTGACGCACATATCGGCGCGCTACGCCGATGATGCGCGCCCGCTGGAGCGCGAGGCGCGCGCGGTGTTCCGCAAGACGGTCATCGCTCACGACGGACTCACGATCGAGGTGGCGTACAGGGATGCAGTCTGAACAGACGGAACGGAGCGTACGCGTACCCGGTGACAAATCCGTCACCCATCGTGCGCTCATCCTTGCCGCGCTCGCAACCGGTCGCAGCCGTGTGCACCGCCCGCTTATCGGCGCAGACACGCAGTCGACTGCCGCCGCGCTGCGCTCGCTCGGCGTGAATGTGCCGGAGCTCGGAAACGACGTGCTGATCGAAGGTGTCGGTCTGCACGGACTCCGGTCCGCCCGTTCTGCCATTGACTGCGGCAACAGCGGTACGACCGCGCGGCTGCTGATGGGGGTGCTTGCCGGATTTCCGTTCGAAAGCACTCTCACGGGTGATTCATCCCTCTGTTCGCGTCCCATGCGCCGTGTGGCCGCGCCGCTGGAACTGATGGGCGCGACGTTCGAGGAGCTGGAGCGGGAGGATCGCCTGCCCGCCAGAATCGAGGGCGGCGCGCTGCGCCCGCTGCGTTATGACAGCCCGCACGCATCTGCGCAGGTGAAGAGCGCCATCCTGCTGGCGGGTCTCACGGGCAGTGCTGATGTGTCGGTGTTCGAGCCGTACCTGAGTCGCGATCACACGGAGCGCATGCTGGCGCACATCGGGGTGCCACTCCGAACCAGCCGGAGCGCGGACGGCCGCCCGGGCGTCGGACTCTCGCCTGTGGCACAGCTTCAGGGGTTCGAGATCGAGGTGCCGGGTGATCTCTCGTCCGCGGCGTTCATCATTGCTCACGTGCTTCTCGCCGGCACGGCACCGGTGCGCATACGCGATGTGGGACTGAACCCGACACGGACGGGATTGATCGATGTCGTCCAGCGCATGGGCGGCCGCCTCCATGCGGAAAACGTGCGCGAATCCTGCGGTGAGTCGCTCGGCGACCTCGTCGTGGAGCGAAGCGATCTCCGATCGGCACACATCGTCGGTGCCGAGATCCCATCGCTCGTCGATGAGGTGCCCGTGCTCGCGATTCTCGCGGCACACGCCGAGGGCGATACGCTCATTGAAGGAGCCGGGGAGCTGCGCGTGAAGGAGTCCGATCGCATCCGCGCCGTGGTTGAGAACCTGACAGCAATCGGCGCATCCGCGGAAGAGCGGCCGGACGGCATGCTGATTCGCGGGGCAGGCGGAGCTCGCCCGCGGCTGAGCGGTGAGGTCCGGGTTCACGCAGATCACCGGATAGCGATGGCCTTCGGCGTCCTTTCCTCGATCACGGAGGGTGCGGTCCGCATCGATGATCCGGGGGCCGTCGGCGTCAGCTTCCCCGGATTCTGGGACGTCCTCGCCGGACGGGACGCGGAACTCGAATCGTGATCATCGCCATCGATGGACCGGCCGGCTCCGGAAAAAGCAGTACCGCACGCGCCGTTGCGAAGGAGCTGGGCTTCCGCCACCTCGATTCCGGCGCGTTCTACCGCGCCATCACGTATGCCGCGATGCAGCGCGGTATACCCGCGGCGGAATGGCCGCAGCTCGATGCCGCCCGTCTCGAATCGTTCGATGTGACGGCGGAGCCGGTCGATACCGGCTTCCGCATGCTGCTCGCCGGCAACGACATATCCGGTCCGATCCGCCGCGCGGAGGTGAACGCGCTCGTGTCGGCAATGGCGCGACTCCCGGCCGTGCGTGAATGGCTGCTCGGCACACTCCGCCACACCGCCAGGACCAGCGACCTGGTGGCCGACGGCCGCGACATCGGCACGGTCGTTTTCCCCGACGCCGACCTGAAGATCTTTCTCGTCGCCGATCCGGTCGTCCGTGCGAAGCGACGGCTTCAGCAGATGGGACTGCCCACCGATGAGGCTGGTATTGCAGAAGAGGTGAGTCGGATCGAGGAGCGCGACCGCGCCGATTCCGAACGCGATATCGCACCGCTCAGGCAGGCGAAGGATGCGGTTCTACTCGATACTACGCTTTTGAGGTTCGAGGAGCAGGTGGAGCGTATCGTGCTTCTCGCCAGGGAACGGCAGCAAACCTAGCTTCGCATCAGCGCATCAGCGCATCAGCGCATCAGCACATCAGCCATCAGCGCATCAGCCATCAGCGGAGCCCCTCGAGCTCCAGCTTCGCCTCCCACCATCCCGCGGCAGCCTCGGTCGCACCGCGCGAGGCGGCCAGGAGCCGTGCGGCCGCCTCGAGGATCGTCTGCTGGGCTGCCAGCAGCTGTGACCTGCTCATTGCGTTGACTGCTTCCGCGCCATAACGACTCGCTGCCAGCTTTTTCTGGAAATCCGAGAAGAACGCGTTCTGACGGGCCGCCTCCTCGTTCAT
>DATABQ010000136.1:0-4814 GCA_036259495.1 Longimicrobiales bacterium
ACGCGTGGCTGCCGCCGAAAGGATGGGCGCCGCAGGACCCGGCGGACTCCCTCTGGCGTGCGGCACGGTCAGCTCTCGACAACGGCGATCCACGCCGTGCCGCGGAGCTGTACCACCGGCTGCGCACGGACCGGCGTTTCCGGAGCTCGGAATACCGCTCACATGCATTCTACTGGGAAGCGTATGCGCGCCAGCGAATCGGCGGGGTGGCAGAGCTGCGCAGTGGTATGAATGCGCTGCGCGAGCTGCGCAGGTCATATCCGCAATTCGAGAACATGGTCGAAGTCGAGCGCCTGGAGAGCCGGCTGAACGCCGAGCTCGCGGCGGCGGGCGACGCGGACGCGGCATCGCGGCTGGCGCGGCAGGCGAGTCAGGCGGGACGGGCACCGCGGCAGAATGGGCAGTGCGCGGACCAGGAGCTTCGTGTGACGGTCGTCGAATCGCTGATCACGATGTCATCCGAGCAGGCGATGCCGCTGCTGAAGAAGGTGATGGCTGGAAAGGACGAGTGCAACGCGCTGCTGCGGGAGAAGGCTGTCTTCATCATCTCGCAGAAGAAGTCGGCCGAAGCGGAGGATCTCCTGCTCGACGCCGCGCGCAACGACCCTTCGTCCGAAGTGCGCGAGCAGGCTGTCTTCTGGCTCTCTCAGGTGAACACCGAGAAAGCACTGGCCGCGATCGAGGAGGTCATTCGGACGGCGACCGACCCGGAGCTCCTGGAGCAGGCGGTGTTCGCTGCGTCGCAGCATCCGAGCCCGCGCTCCGCTCAGATCCTGCGCGACATCGCCACACGCGGTAATGCACCGCAGGAGGCGCGCAAGAATGCGATCTTCTGGCTCGGGCAGAGCCGCGGTGCGGACGTGAATCGCTTCATGCGCGGCCTGTACAGCTCGCTGGAAGACACCGAGCTCAAGGAAGCGGTGCTGTTCGCGCTGTCACAGAACCGTGATGCTGCGAACGCGGACTTCCTGCTCGAGATCGCCATGAACGAGCGCGAGCCGATGGCGATGAGGAAGAGTGCGCTGTTCTGGGCAGGACAGCAGCGCGCCCTCCCGCTCGATCGCCTGGGTGAGCTCTACAGGTCGATGCCGGATCGTGAGATGCGCGAATCGATCATCTTCACGATTTCGCAGCGCAATGAGTCGGAAGCGATCGAGCGTCTGATCGATATCGCACGGAACGAACGCGACATTGAATTGCGTAAGACAGCCATCTTCTGGCTCGGTCAGAGCAAGGATCCGCGAGCAGTCGCGTTTCTCGGTGAACTCATCGGCGGGTAGGGAGCGATATCATGCGAAAAGCATTCATCACACTGTCCGCTGGCGCGACACTGTTCGCTGGCGCGATGCTGCTCGCGCCGGCATCCGCGGCGGCACAGGACCTCGCCGGCCGCGTAAATGCCGCACCCGCTGACGCGACGATTCGCTTCACGTTCGAGTCGAAGCCGGGCGTCTGCGGCGACGGTGAGAACATCCGCGTCCGCAGCGTATCGGCGGGCGGCACGATCACCGGCGATCAGACGATCCGCTCGCGCTCCGACTGGATGGGCGAGTGCCTCGAAGGCCCGGTCGAAGTGACGATCGAACGCACCGGTCGTCGCGTCAGCGATGCGGACGTGCGGGTCGGCGGCGCGCCGCGCGCGGCAGACGTCGACCTGGGCGATGTGGCGACGACGGACGCCGTGGCGTTTCTGCTGTCCGGCGATGTGCTTCGCACCACGTCCGAATCGGCGGATGACGAGATGATCTTCGCCGCAACACTCGCCGCGGCGGAGATCTGGCCCGGTCTGCTCCGCGTAGCCCGCATGCAGGACCTCGCGTCAGGCACGCGGAAGAGCGCCGTCTTCTGGCTCGCTCAGGCGGCAGGCGCCAAGGCGACGGAGGGACTGCGCTGCATTGTCGGCGACGACTCCGACGAGATGGAGGTGCGCAAGCAGGCGATATTCGCGCTGTCGCAGATCCGATCCGACGAAACGATCGATGCCCTCATCGAGATCGCGCGCAGCAACCGTGAGCCGGAGCTGCGGAAGAATGCGATGTTCTGGCTCGGTCAGTCGGGCGATGACCGGGCGATCGCATTCTTCGAAGAGATCCTCCGCGGCTGAGAGGGCATCGCCATCAGCGCACCGGCTCGTGCACTCGAATGATCGGAATGCCCTCGCCGGCCTCGATCATTCGATCGAAGTAGTTCCAGTTCACGAGCCCATCGGCCGAGCCCGGCTCGAGCAGTGTGAAGATCAGCCGCGCGAGCGGCTGCGTCATGTCGACCACGAGAGCGTCGGCGCCGACAGAAACCGTGGCGGGAATCCAGGTGCCGTGCACCGTACGCTCGCTGTGGCCCTGAAACTCACGTTCAGCTGTTCGCGTCGAATCGACCCTGAACGTCTCCGCATCGAGCTCGCGTGCAGTCCCGAGCGGCCGCAGCTCGATGCCGTGCGCCTCCAGGTTCGCCAGCACCGGCGCGGTTGGCTCGAGCAGCACATACGCGGCAGGGACGATCTCCGTCTCCGTCGCCGAGAATGTGCCATACTCGTACATCCGCTCCGGTCGACTCTCGTCGGTGCGGCGCAGGATCGTCGCACCGCTGTACGGATTGCGCTCCCGTACCACATCTCCCATCAGGATCTCGACCGGCTCGGGTGACCGCTCGTATGTCGCGCGGAGCGCCAGGCGCTCGCCGATCAGCGGTGCGCCCGCGGCCTCTGCCACCGTCTGGCGGATTCTGGTCGCATTCGCGTGCGCGTAGTCGAGGATCTCCTCGACAAAGCGCGTCGTGGCGATGATGCGGTCTTCGAACGTCGCATACGAGTACGCTTCGCTGAGGATGGCAATGCGGTTGCGCAGCCCTACGTAGTTGTTGTTGAAGCGCGGTCGATAGTCGAACGTGTACCAGCCGCGCTCATCGCCCTGCCCCTGAAGGTTGCCGTAATAGTAGTAGTCCCAGCCGTGCTCGTCGTGAATCGTGCGCGTGACTTCCGGCAGCCAGTCATCGCGCAGCAGCGACACGATCGACGGATGCGTGTTCGGATGGAGCGGCGGCGAGTACGTGAGGTGGTACGCGTGGCGCGTTCCGTTCGTCGTGTGCAGGTCCACGCCGACATGCGGATCGTAGAGCGAGTACATCTGCACGAGAGAACGTGCCTCGGGCGAGTCGAGCTTCATGTGGTCGCGGTTCAGGTCGTAACCCTGCGCGTTCGGCCGCTGGCCCATGCCGCCGATCGGCCCGTGCTGCGTGCCGCGGTTCGTCAGCGTGATGCGTTCGTTGCCGTCCGCGTTGTAGATCGGCGCGATCAGGAGCACGAGCGAGTCGAGCAGCTGCTGGTGGCCTCCCTGCGCAATTTCCCGCAGCAGCATCAGCAGCGACTCCTTGCCCTCCACCTCGCCCGCGTGGATGTTCCCCTGCAGGTACACGACAGTCCTGCCGGTCGCACGTATTCCCTCCGGGCTGAAGTCGTTCAGGCGCCCGACAATGGCGAGCGGAAGTGCGCGTCCCTCCAGGGTGTAGCCGAACGTGTCGACCTGGATCACCGGCGACGCATCAGCAACAGTCTTCACCCAGTCCATGACTTCCGCGTAACGCGTCGTCTCGCGATAGTTCGTGCGCTCAGGCGCAGTCATGAGAGAGTCGACGCTGCCGGTCGCTGCAGTCTGAGCCGATGCCGCCGCAGCGATCGCCAGCGCCGCCACGGCAACTGCTGCGGACGTTGATGCACGCCTGCTCGCGTGCACCAGCACCGCGAGTGCAGGTCCGTTCACACGCCGCGCGTCATCGCGCGATGTCCGCTCCTTCATTCGTCGCCTTTCGTTTCGGGATCCAGCCGCAGTGAAGCAGAGTTGACACAATAGCGCATACCCGTCGGTTTCGGCCCGTCGGGAAAGATGTGGCCGAGGTGAGCATGACAGCTTGCGCACATCACTTCCGTACGACGCATGCCATGGCTGCGGTCCTCCTCCGCTTCGACGTTCTCCTCATCGACCGGTGCATAGAAGCTCGGCCAGCCGGAGCCGGAGTCGTACTTCGTGTCCGATCGGAAGAGCGCTGTGCCGCAGCCCGCGCAGCGATAGACGCCCGGCGTCTTCTCGTTCAGGTACTCGCCGGTGAACGGCGGCTCGGTCCCTTTCTCGCGCATGATCCGGTACTGCTCCGGCGTCAGCTCGCTCCGCCATTCCTCGTCGGTCTTGTTAACCCTGCTCATTGATCGACTCCTCTCTCAGTACCTCGTTATCAGCGTCAGGCCGTCAACTCGCCTGGCAGCACTGTCACTGCACTGCCGGTCAGCTCGACCCGATCGCCCAGCACCCGTACGCCGACGGTGCCGCCTCGCGGCGATGCCTGAACGCCGCGCATCTCCGTGCGCCCGAGCCGCTCTGCCCACCACCGTCCGAGACAGCAGTGTGCGGAGCCCGTCACGGGATCCTCGTCGACACCGACCCGCGGCCCGAACCAGCGCGATATGAAATCGTGATCTCCGCTGTCAGCCCGTGCAGTGACCACCACGCCGCGCGTCGGCACCTCGGCCAGCCGCACCATGTCGGGCTGCAGATCGCGCACCTGTGCTGCGTCGGCGACCTCGACAAGGTAGTCGAATCGATTGCGGGCGAAGGCCACGGGGACGGGGATTCCCAGCGCCTCGAGCAGCGGCATCACCCATGGGACTGTGGTCGCAGGCTCGGCGGGAAAGTCGAGCACGATCCCCGCCGGCGTGTGCCGTGCCGTCAAGACTCCGCTGCGCGTATGGAAACGGAGCGGCTCGCTCCGCGCCGCGAGCTGCAATTCCCACAGAGCATGCGCGCTGGCGAGCGTCGCATGGCCGC